>JBPBPY010000168.1:0-14310 GCA_050954505.1 Janthinobacterium lividum | reverse complement strand
ATGGTTGTCGGCCACGCCGTAGCGGAAAACGTCCGTGCCATGAAAATTTGGATCCGGCAAATAAACGAAGTCGCCATTCTTTGGACTGATGTACAGGTTGCCATGCTCGAGCCGGATAAACGCACGCTGGTCGCCGGGAGCTGAAATGGCCGTGCCATTGATGCTGGTGACCTTGACCGTGTCGCCAGCGTTAGGATCCATTTGCGTCAGAGCCAGTGCGCCAGAGAGAACGTCGTCTTCTGCAGCGCGGATCTGGTAGTCGCTGGTGTGAGGGGCGGAATTTGCCGCCGGATAGATCACGCCAAGCAGGTGATTCTGGTCCAGCGGTGCAGTCACGCCACTGAGATCGATGAAGTTGTCAGCGGTGGTATCGCCGCTGGTTTCGATATTGATGGTCACACCGTCGCCGCCCGCTGCCGGCGCGGTCTGCCAGACACTGTACGGCTTGGCCTCGGCGCCTGAATAGCCCAGCGACTGGCCCAGGTGCTGCAGTCCGAGTTCGATCTTGTCGCCGTCGGCGCTACTGAAATCCGTTACCCGATAATGGGGAAAAACCCGATCGGCCGGTGGGGTGGCCGGGGGCGTGGTTTGCGCGAGGTACAGCGTATCGGCCCCGCTTCCCATCAGCAAAGTTGCTTTCTGCACTACGTCGGCGATGGAAATGAAGTCACGGCCGGCGCCGGCATTGATGACCAGATTGGTGCCGGTTGGCACAATGATCGTGTCGTCGCCGGCACGGCCTTCAATGGTGAATGCCTGTTCAGGCGTACCACCGGCATACATTACCTGATCGATATTGGCCAGCGAACCGGTATATCCCGAGACATCGACATAAGCGACGTCGTGCGCTCCCTCGTTGGCGCCCTCGATGATGACGTCACCGAGCGAATCAATTCTGTAGATATCGTTGCCCCCGCCGCCAACAAGCGTGTCGTTTCCCTGTTTGCCATCGAGCTCGTTGTCGCCAGCATTGCCGGTAATCGTGTTATTGAGCGCATTGCCTGTACCCTTGGTAGCGCTGCCGGCCAGGACCAGATTCTCCAGCTCATTGCCGAGAACGTAATTTATGGCACTGTTGACGGTGTCGGTGCCCTGGTTGGCCAGTTCCGTCACGCTGTCACCTGTTGCATCGACAAAATAACGATCGTCGCCGGCGCCGCCACTCATGGCATCGATGCCGGAACCACCGTTGAGTTCGTCGTTGCCGGCCCCGCCGGTGAGTTTGTCATCGCCGCTGCCCCCATCGAGCTTGTCATTGCCGGCGCCGCCGTCAAGCGTGTCGCGGCCGCCGCCACCGGCAAGAGTGTCATTGCCGTCCAGGCCGGAAAGGGAGTTGGCGTTGTCGTTGCCGGTCAGGACGTTGTTGAGCGCATTGCCTATGCCGTTGAACGCGGTGGCACCGTTGAGCGTAAGGTTTTCAATCTGCGCGGCTTGCACCAGCGAAGCCAGCGCAGTCAGAGAGTAGGTATTGGCCGTGCTGAAGACAGTGTCGGTGCCGCCATTGGTCAGCTCGATGACCTGGTCGAGCAGATTGTCGACGTTATAGCTATCGTTGCCGGCACCGCCGCTCATGACGTCGACGCCACTGCCGCCGTCCAGCGTATCATTGCCATCGCCACCGTCCAGCACATCAAGGCCGTCGCCGCCCGAAAGCTTGTCATCGCCGGCGCCCCCATACAGTTTGTCGACGCCGGCATCGCCAAATAACTGGTCATTGCCGTTTTGCCCATAAATGGTGTCATTGCCGCCATTGCCATGGATGATGTCGTTATCGACGTTCGCCGCATTGTCGAGCTGGCCATTGGTGCCAAGACCATTGCCGCCGTAAATCGTTTCTGCAGTGTTGGCGCCATTGATGGTGTCGTGGCCGTTGAGGCCGACGATGATGTCGTAGCTTGTATTCTTGATGGGATTGGTCAGGATATCGTTGCTGATGGTGCCTCTGAATGTGCTGCTTGCCATGATGCTGCTCCTTCGAGTGATCAATGAAATAAGTGTTTTCCACGCAGAGAGGCTTGTCAGCCTCTCCCTGATGCTGGTGCTAGTGCTGATGCTGCAATCAAGACTGAAATTGCACGCGTAGGGAATTTCCTGATCTGCTGGCAATGCGAAATGCGAAAAAAGCAGAGTTGTAAATCATTGTTTTTTTCGCAAATAACCACAACACTACGAAAGCCAGAAAAAAATTCACATACCAATACTTTTGGTAATTGATAATGTAACCTTAAGTAAACAAATATAGTCGTTATACCAGATAAGTAAAGGAAAAATTTATTGGCGGCAGCAATCATCGCTGTTCCAAAGCGCAAGCTCATAAGCCAGAACCAATGCCGCGCGCTCGCAGCGCCGGGTCTGTGATATCGAGCGCCTCAGCTCGCTTTGCCGGCCTTTGCCATCTCTGCTATAGTCCGGTTACGATGCGGCGTGAACCTGGTTCTGCCGCCTGCATTCATCGAAACAATTCATGTAAGAGAGAGAAAGGCACCCTGGTTATGACACCGCGAACTCCCACCTCACTGGTTTGGAAGCGACGCTAGTCGGGTTCTTTTTCGTCTGTACCATCGAAAAACGCGGCCGGCCCGCGTTTTTTTTCGTCCCGCATTCAAATCGGCCCATACAGAACGCTGCAGCATGACCGTTACACCGTTATCGATGCAGACCACGATTCAATTCAATTCATAATCACCACGGCGCCCAGCGCCGGCTTGGAGAACACAGCATGGTTTCAGTCCGCCTTCCCGATGGTTCACGGCGCCAGTTCGACAATCCCGTCACGGTTGCCCAGGTGGCAGCCAGCATCGGCTCCGGCCTGGCCAAGGCCGCGCTGGCCGGCAAGGTCGATGGCAATGTCGTCGATACCTCGTTCTTGATCGACAAGGATGCCGACCTGGCCATCATCACCGACAAGGATGCCGAGGGCCTGGATGTGGTGCGCCATTCGATGGCCCATTTGCTGGCCTACGCAGTCAAAGAATTGTTCCCCGATGCACAGGTGACGATTGGCCCGGTGATCGAAAACGGCTTCTACTATGATTTCTCGTACAAGCGGCCCTTCACGCCGGAAGACCTGACGGCGATCGAAAAGAAGATGGGCGAGCTGGCCCGAAAGGATGAGCCGGTCACGCGCCGGGTGCTGCCGCGCGATGAAGCGGTGGCTTTCTTCAAGTCGATCGGCGAGTTCTACAAGGCCGAGATCATCGAATTGATTCCTGCCGACCAGGATGTCTCGCTGTACAGCGAAGGGCAGTTCACCGACCTGTGCCGCGGGCCGCACGTGCCGTCGACAGGCAAGCTGAAGGTGTTCAAGCTGATGAAGCTGGCCGGCGCCTACTGGCGCGGCGACTCGAAGAATGAAATGCTGCAGCGGATCTATGGCACGGCCTGGACGAAGAAGGAAGACCAGGAAGCCTACCTGAACATGCTGGAAGAGGCGGAAAAGCGCGACCACCGCAAGCTGGGCCGCGCGCTCGACCTGTTCCACTTCCAGGAAGAAGCGCCGGGCCTGATTTTCTGGCATCCGAAAGGCTGGATCGTCTGGCAGCAGGTCGAGCAATACATGCGCCGCGTGTACCAGGACAATGGCTACCAGGAAGTCAAGGCGCCGCAGATTCTCGATGTGAGCCTGTGGCAAAAGTCCGGTCACTGGGACAACTACAAGGAAAACATGTTCGTGACGGAGTCGGAAAACCGCACCTACGCCTTGAAGCCAATGAATTGCCCGGGCCATGTGCAGATTTACCGCGCCAACATGCATTCCTACCGGGAACTGCCGCTGCGTTATGGCGAGTTCGGCCAGTGCCACCGCAATGAACCCTCGGGTTCGCTGCATGGCATGATGCGCGTGCGCGGCTTCACGCAGGACGATGGCCATATCTTCTGTACCGAAGACCAGATTCTCGATGAATGCGTGGCCTACACCGAGCTGTTGCAAAAGGTCTACAAGGATTTCGGCTTCACCGACATCATCTACAAGGTTGCCACGCGGCCGGAAAAACGCGTTGGATCGGACGAGGCGTGGGACAAGGCCGAGATCGCGTTGATCGAGTCGCTCAAGCGTTCGGACTGCGAGTTTGAAATCTCGCCGGGCGAGGGCGCATTCTATGGTCCGAAGATCGAGTACACGCTCAAGGATGCGATTGGCCGCATGTGGCAATGCGGCACCATGCAGGTCGATTTCTCCATGCCGGTACGGCTGGAAGCCGAATACGTTGGCGAAGACAATGGCCGTCACGTGCCGGTGATGCTGCACCGTGCCATCCTCGGTTCGCTGGAGCGCTTCATCGGCATGCTGATCGAAAACCATGCCGGCGCCTTGCCGCTGTGGCTGGCGCCCGAGCAGATCGTGGTGCTGAATATCTCCGACGCCCAGGCTGATTATGCCCAGGCGCTGGCTTTAGACCTTCAGAAACAAGGGTTTAGGGCGCGCGCGGATTTGCGTAATGAGAAAATAACCTATAAAATACGCGAGCATTCCGTCCAGAAGCTGCCATATATCATTGTGGTAGGCGACAAGGAGCGGGATGCCAACTTGGTGGCCGTGCGTGCGCGGGGCAATCTCGACCTGGGTGTCATGCCCTTGGAGCAACTGGTGGAACGGCTCCGCAAGGATCTGGAAACCAAAGCCTGACGAGAACGTTCAAGCGCTGGAGCACGGCTTGTTTATTTGATTTTAAAAGGAACTGCAATAGCTACTGACAAGTCGCATCGCATCAACGGTGAAGTCACCGCGCCCGAAGTTCGTTTGTCCGGCGTCGAGAATGAAGCCCTGGGTATCGTGAGCCTGGCCGAGGCCTTCCGCATGGCGGAAGAAGCCAACGTGGATTTGGTGGAAATTGCGCCAACGGCGCAGCCCCCGGTCTGCCGCCTCATGGACTACGGCAAGTTCAAGTACCAGGAACAAAAGAAGGCGCATGAGGCCAAGCTCAAGCAAAAGATCATCCTGGTCAAGGAAGTCAAATTCCGTCCTGGCACCGATGATGGCGATTACAACATCAAGTTGCGTAATCTCATCAAGTTCCTCGACGATGGCGACAAGACCAAGATCACGCTGCGTTTCCGTGGGCGCGAAATGGCCCATCAGGATATCGGCATGCGTGTGCTTGAACGTCTGAAGGTCGATCTCGAGCCGTATGGCCAGGTCGAGCAGTGGCCAAAGATGGAAGGCCGCCAGATGATCATGGTGCTGGCACCGAAGAAGAAGAAATAGTCAGTTGCTGGCGTCCGTACAGCACAGTGTTCCGTGTCGGCAGATGTGCAGGACCTTGCCGCGACTACTCTGCAATGCAGGTCATTGGTGATCGGCATTGCAAAGTCTCGGCAGCAACAAGCTTTTGCAGCATGAAGCCTTTGCAGTAACTGAGTCAGCAGCAACAGACTTGGTGGCAACAGAATTAGCAGCGCAGGATTAGCAGCAACAGGATTAGCAGGTCAGCAACGAGGCAGCGCTAGCTGCCTCGTTGCTGACCTGCTAATGGCGCCGGACTCGATTCCTGCGCCAAATAAGTGAGAGCAGGCACCCAAGTGCAACGTCGTGTTGCCACCTGCAATCATGCCAAAATGGAGCTGTCCAGAGGACAGACTTGTCATGCCAAAAATGAAAACCAAGTCGAGCGCGAAGAAGCGCTTTCGCGTGCGTCCAGGTGGAACCGTCAAGCGTGGCCAAGCGTTCAAACGCCACATCCTGACCAAGAAGACCACCAAAACCAAACGTCAATTGCGCGGTTCGACCGAAGTCCATGCCACCAACATGGTTTCCGTCCGTTCGATGATGCCTAACGCTTAACCTCACTCATATTTAAGGAAGAACCATGCCTAGAGTAAAACGTGGGGTCACAGCACGGGCCCGCCATAAAAAGATTCTTGTACAAGCCAAGGGCTATCGCGGCCGCCGCAGCAAAGTCTATCGCGTAGCCAAGCAGGCAGTCATGCGCGCAGGCCAGTATGCCTACCGCGATCGCCGCAACAAGAAGCGCGTGTTCCGCGCCTTGTGGATCACCCGTATCAACGCGGCTTCGCGTGAACACGGCCTGACCTACAGCGTATTCATGAATGGCCTTAAGCGCGCTGCCATTGGCCTGGACCGCAAGGTGCTGGCTGATCTGGCTGTGATGGACCGCGCAGCATTTGCTGCCATCGTCAATCAAGTCAAGGCAACAATCGCTGCGTAATTGAAGGTGTCATGACGCATGACCGCGGCTGCCTGGTGCAGCCGCTGGCAAGCAGGATGAGTTGGATCAGCGGGGCAAGGTGGAGTTTACCTTTGCCCCGCTGTGTTTTTGACGGCGTGTTTTGTGCTGGCCGATCGCTTGACCCCATTACACCATCCCGTGTTTTTATTTCCGGTATAAACAATGAATCCTCTGGATCAATTAGTCGCACAGGCGCGCAGCGATTTCGCTGAAGCGGCAGACGCCGCCGCACTGGAAAACGCCAAGGCGCGTTATCTGGGCAAGACCGGCAGCATCACCGAACACATGAAGGCGCTGGGCAAACTGGCTCCCGACGAGCGCAAGCAACAAGGCGCCACCATCAACGCCGCCAAGGAACAGATCGAAGCTGCGCTCAATGCGCGCCGTGACGCCCTGGCCGAAACGCAGATGCTGGCGCGCCTGAATGCCGAAGCCATCGATGTCACCCTGCCGGGCCGCGGCCGCGGTGTTGGCGGCATCCACACGGTGATGCGCACCTGGCAGCGCGTGACCGAAATCTTCGCCTCGATCGGCTTCGATGTCGCAGACGGCCCGGAAATCGAAACCGACTGGACCAATTTCACCGCCTTGAACAGCCCGGAAAACCATCCGGCCCGTTCGATGCAGGATACCTTCTACATCGATGGCAACGACAGCAACGGCAAGCCGCTTTTGCTGCGCACCCATACCAGCCCGATGCAGGTGCGTTATGCACGCATGAACAAGCCGCCCATCAAGGTCATTGCACCAGGGCGCACCTACCGCGTCGACAGCGATGCCACCCATTCGCCCATGTTCCACCAGGTCGAAGGCTTGTGGATTGCCGAAGACATCAGCTTTGCCGACCTCAAGGGCGTGTACCTCGACTTCGTGCGCACCTTCTTTGAAACCGACGATCTGCAGGTGCGTTTCCGTCCTTCGTACTTTCCGTTCACCGAGCCGTCGGCGGAAATCGACATTGCATTTGGCAGCGGTCCGCTGAAAGGCCGCTGGCTTGAAGTCTCGGGCGCCGGCCAGGTCCATCCCACCGTGCTGCGCAACATGGGCCTGGACCCGGAACAGTACATCGGTTTTGCGTTCGGCTCCGGCCTGGAGCGCCTGACCATGCTGCGCTACGGCATCAACGACCTGCGCCTGTTCTACGAAGGCGACCTGCGTTTCCTGAAGCAATTCAACTGACATCTTCTTTACGGCAGAACCATGCAATTTTCAGAAACCTGGCTGCGCACGCTGGTCAATCCCGATCTGACCTCGGACGCGTTGTCCCACCTGCTTACCATGTCCGGCCTCGAAGTCGAGGAAGTCACCCCCGTGGCGCCGCCATTTACCCATGTGGTGGTGGGCCGTGTGCTGGAATTGGCCAAGCATCCCAACGCCGACCGCCTCAACGTCTGCCAGGTCGATGTCGGCACCGGCACGCTGTTGACCATCGTCTGCGGCGCAGCCAATGTGCGCGCCGGCCTGAAGGTGCCTGTGGCGCTGGCTGGCGCCATGCTGCCGCCCGGTGACGATGGCAGGCCGTTCGAGATCAAGGTGGGCCAGCTGCGCGGCGTGGAGTCGCAAGGCATGCTGTGCTCGGCGCGCGAGCTGAAGATTTCCGAAGACCATGCCGGTTTGCTGGAGCTGCCTGACGATGCGCCGGTCGGCCAGAATTTTCGCGACTACCAGACACTCAACGACCTGAAGTTCACCATCAAGCTCACGCCCAACAAGGCCGACTGCCTGTCGGTGCTCGGTATTGCGCGTGAAGTCTCGGCGCTGACCGGCACACCCTTGAAGATGCCGGCCTGGACCAGCGTTGCCGTGAGCAGCGATGAAATTTTGCCGGTGAAGATTTCGGCGCCGGACCTGTGTGGACGTTTTTCCGGCCGCGTCATTCGCGGCCTCAATGCCCGCGCCACGACGCCCGACTGGATGAAGCAGCGCCTGGAGCGCAGCGGCCAGCGGCCGATTTCGGCCCTGGTCGACATCTCCAACTATGTGATGCTGGAACTTGGCCGTCCTTCGCATGTGTTCGACCTAGACAAGATCCACGGCGGCCTCGATGTGCGCTGGGGCAGGGCAGGCGAGTCGCTCAAGCTTTTGAACGGCAACACGGTCGGCGTCGATGACTGGGTTGGCGTGATTGCCGATGAACAGGAAATCGAATCGCTGGCCGGCATCATGGGGGGCGACGCCACCGCCGTTTCGCTGGAGACCCAAAACATCTATCTGGAAGCGGCATTCTGGTGGCCGCAGGCCATCCAGGGCCGCGCCCGGCGCTACAATTTTTCCACCGATGCGGCGCATCGCTTCGAGCGCGGTGTCGACTTCGCCACCACTGTCGAACACATCGAACGCATCACTGCGCTGCTGGTGGAGATCTGCGGCCAGCCCGGCAAGACCACGGTCGGCCCGGTGGATGACCAGATCGTCAACCTGCCCAAACGCGAGCCGGTCAGCGTGCGCACCGCCCGTGCCCAGCGCGTGATTGGCGTGCCGCTCGACGACGCCCGTATTGCCGATATCTTCAGCCGCTTGAACCTGCCGTATTCGCTGGCCGATGGCGTGTTTTCGGTCACGCCGCCGAGCTACCGCTTCGATATCGAAATCGAGGAAGACCTGATCGAAGAGATCGCCCGGGTGTACGGTTTTGAAAACATCCCGGCATTGCCGCCGGTGGCCGCCAGCGCCATGCGCCTGGCGCCGGAAACGCAGCGCTCTGTCTTCACCGTGCGGCGCCAGCTCGCCGACCTGGACTTCCAGGAAGTGCTCAACTTCAGTTTTGTCGAAGAAGCCTGGGAAACCGACTTCGCCGCCAATGCCGCGCTGATTCGCCTGAAGAACCCGATTGCCAGCCAGATGAGCGTGATGCGTTCCTCGCTGGTGGGCAGCCTGGTCGCCAATGTGCGCTACAACCTCAATCGCAAGGCCAGCCGCGCACGGCTGTTTGAAATCGGCGCCGTCTACCTGCGCGACGACGCGGTGGTGGACGGTCCGCTGACGGTGGCGGGTTATCACCAGCCCAAACGCGTGGCAGCGATTGCCTATGGCCCGTTTGCCGAAGAACAATGGGGCCAGGCCAGCCGCCAGGTCGATTATTTCGACCTCAAGGCTGACCTCGAAGCACTGTTCGCGCCGCGCGCGCTGACGTTTGCGAAAACTGTCCATCCGGCGCTGCACCCGGGCCGCAGCGCCAATGTGCTGCTCGACGGCGCAGTGGTCGGTTTCATCGGCGAGCTGCATCCACGCTGGCAGCAAAAGTATGACTTGCCGCAGGCGCCGGTTGTCTTTGAAGTCGACGCTGCTGCATTGCTGCAACAGGACTTGCCGGCTTACGCGGAAATTTCCCGTTTCCCGGCCGCCGTACGCGACATTGCGCTGGTGGTTCCGCAGTCGGTTGCGATGCAGGATCTGCTCGACAGCATGGAGCAGGAACGGCTTGCTAACCCGCTTTGCAGAATCGTGCAAGCTATTGTTTTGTTTGATGAATATCGCGGCAAGGGCCTGGAAAACGACGAAAAAAGCCTTGCTTTCCGGGTCTCCTTGCAAGATACTAAGTCCACCCTGAATGACAACGATGTGGACGCTGCGATGAGTGCCTTCATTGCTGCCGCCATCAAACAACATGGCGCCCGCCTGCGTGCATGAAAAATAATCAAATGAGCGACATGAGCGAGATGATGGTTACTGCGCCGCCAGCGCAAGCGGAACCAAAAAACATGAATGATGTGAACGTTGCTGAGTTTCAATCAGTGTTGTCGGCTGATCTCAGCCGCGCAATGATCGATGCGCAAATGCGTTCACAAGCCGAAAAAGATTTGCCAACCCTGACCAAGGCGGAATTGGCAGAGCTGCTGTTCGAACAGGTTGGCTTGAACAAACGCGAAGCCAAGGACATGGTGGAAACGTTTTTTGATGAAATCCGCGATGCGCTCGAGCGCGGCGAGTCGGTCAAGCTGTCCGGCTTCGGCAACTTCCAGTTGCGTGACAAACCGCAACGGCCCGGGCGCAATCCAAAAACCGGCGAAGAAATTCCCATCACGGCGCGCCGCGTCGTGACTTTTCATGCAAGCCAGAAACTTAAAGGCATGGTGGAACTGACCAGCGTTATCGCTGGCAATGGTTCACCTGCGCAAGCTTCGTGAGTCAATTGCCGAACACCGAACGCGCCGGCAAACCCTTGCTGAGCGTCTTGCCCCCGATCCCCGCCAAACGTTATTTCACCATCGGTGAAGTCAGCGAACTGTGTGGCGTCAAAGCCCATGTGCTGCGTTACTGGGAACAGGAATTCTCCCAGCTCAAACCGGTCAAGCGGCGCGGCAACCGGCGTTATTACCAGCATCATGAAGTGCTGCTGATCCGCCGCATCCGCGAGTTGCTGTATGAGCAGGGTTTCACCATCAGTGGCGCCCGCAACAAGCTTGACAGCCGCATGGGCAGCGCGGAAGAGGTGGCCGATGCAGCAGTCTCGGCTTCGGAAAATGCCGTGCCAGGCGAGGTCCGTGAAATTCACGTTGCCCATCCTGAGGATGTCGCCGCACGCCATGTCCTGCAGGCGGTGCGTACCGAACTGCATGAAATTCTGGCGCTGCTGCGCAGCTGAACTTTTCGAACCTGCGTTTTTCGCGCAGGTTCGGTACCGGCGACTGGTCTACGGCGATCCGACCAGCAATCGGACACCGGAATCTTTGCCAATCTTTTTTCCCACTTGTCTCAAGGCTTGAGCGTCGCCAGCCACCACAACACGTTGGTATCCGTGGTCGGCGTAATCACGGTCTTCTTGATATCGGCCACCACCCCGCCATCATTGTTCGACGAACCCGGATGGGTGATGCGCGAAGTGTTCGCCTGATACACATCACTCTGCGCCTTGACCTTGTTCACGTAGCCAAGATAACGCGCATAGGTTTCCTCGGGCTGGCTCAGTCCGTTTGCCGAGGCAATCAAACTGCGCCAGCTGTAGAGGGTTTGCAGCGCCGACGCACAGACCGCGCCCGGATTGACTTCTCCGCCGCCATAACCTGCCTGGAAGCAGGGAGAGCCATCGTTGGGGACGGCATTGATCACGGAGTCGAACAAGGCTGTCTGCTTGAGCTCGAGCGCCCTGAGCCGGGACTTATGGGTTTTCACCCACGTGCGCGAAATCACTGCTTCGGAAATCGGCGAGATCGGCAGCAGCTGTATGCCAACCCGGAACGATTCCTGCACGCCAAAATAGATTTGTATCTGGGTAATGTCCTGATACACTGCGCCGACCGCGATTTCATTTTTCGGGTCCAGGGCCAGCGGCGCCGGACCGTTGGGCGTCTTCACGGTAACAACCGGCACGGCCACATCCTTGAAGGCGCTGTTCTCGGGCGTGATCTGGTAATACGCCTGGGCAGTACGGATTTCTGCGGCGGTCATCACGGCTGCCAGGGCCTGGAACTCGGTCAAGCCGTTTAACACGCTCCAGAGCATGACAGCATAATTGGCATGGATCGATTCGCTGGCCGACTCCGTATTCGGCCCGTTGTTGGCAGGTCCCGATGACGCAAAGTTCTGCATGCGGAACCAGTCATAGGTACGCAAGACCGGGAAATGCGGGTCGTCGCTGCTGGGGTTGGCAATGTCGCGCACCAGCGTGTTGACTTTCTCGCGGTTGGCGGCCAGCCAGGCACTGTCGAATTTTCCCAGCACGGCTGACGCATAGATGTAATAGCCATAATGGAACATGTGATCGGTATACACGCCGTTGTAGTAGTCGTCCTCATAATTCTTGCGGCCACGCTCGGTGATGACACCGCCGTTGGTGGTATCGAAGAGGAAATTATCCTTGATCGGATTGGCCGCATAGCCGGGGTCGTTTGGATCGACACCATCGAACCACGGTTGTAAGCTTTGCTTGAGGAAAGCCAGCATTTGCTGCTTGATGGCTTCCTGGTCGCCGAGCTGGTCGGCAATCAGCACCAGGCGGGCAATGTTGTTGAGGTATTTACCGCACAGGTAAGACTCGTAATTGCAGTGAGCGATATAGCCTTGCAGGAGAGGGGCATCCTCGGCCAGCGATGCTTTTAATGCGTCGCGGTCGCTTGCCTTGATCTCGCCTTTGCCGAGCCAGAGCAGTTTTTCACTGGCGCCTTTGCGCAGCATCTCCGGCACCGCAATGGTTTGCCGCCATTCGGTGGCAAGCACTGCATTCATGGGACCGAAGTTGGACGGATAGCTCAGTGGTGCGGTTTGCGGCGCGGGCAGCGAGGGCAACTGGCTGCGTTCAAATGCCATCATCATCAATTCATTGGCGCCAGGCAGGGCGCCATCCATGCGCTGGGTCACCCACTTGTACGACACCGCAGCGCTGGCACCGCCATCGTATTCCAGCCTGACTTCAGCGAGCAGCGGATAGGTCGACGCATACTGGTCCAGCACCGCGCGTCGTGCGCTGAATGCCGGCAGGTCGGAAACGGTCAGTCCGTTGGCGTCGCCGAGCGATTGGGTTTTCAGCGTTTCATTGACATATGCCGTGCGCAGGACGCCGTCGAAATCGGCATTCACGACATAGGAGCGGCGTGCGGCATTCCATTCCAGCGTGATGGGTGATGAGGAATACAACACGGCTTCCTTGTAGACTTCCACCGGATCGGCGCGTCCGCTGTCGTTGCTGCCGATGGGCGCCAGGCTCAGCAGGGAACCGGTATATACAAAGCGGAATTTCGTTCCTGCGAGCACAGGCCGCACAGCAGATTCACCGAATTCCTTGAAGCTTTGCATTGCTTGGTCGCCGTTGCCGACGGCCACCAGCTGGTTGATGTTTTCCCATTCGTCGTAGCGTTCGGTGCCGATGATGTCATCGCCAAACACATTGCGCTGGCGCGCCGGCTGGATGTTCTTGCCAAGCTGGACCACCGGCCGCAAACCCTTGTAGCGCACCGTGACATACGGCGAGCCTTCGGCGGCAATGACTTGCATGGCGCGGTCGCCAGCGGCGGTTTTCCAGCTGGTCGATACGGTCAGTTCGTCAAAGCGGTCGATCTGGCGCGGCAGCTGGCCAACGCCGTCGGGCAGGAAAGCCAGGCGCATGTCGGCGTCGGCATCGGGCTCCATCGAAAACAGCACATGGTCTTGCAGATAGGGATTGCGCAAGTCATACACGAGGCTGTCGGGATTGCGGTCCAGCGGAATGAAACGGCGTTTCGGAAAGCTGATGTTGACCATGCCAATGCGGTCATCGAGCCAGAGTTTGTTGGGGAAGGCGAAGATGCTGCGGTTTCTGGTGTCGGCCGGGACATTGCGCGGGTCGGGAGAGCTCACCGGTTTGATCTGGAAATAGGCATCGAGCCGGTTCGGATTTTGATAAAAAAATCCCTTTGACCATTTACCTGTGGCAAACGGCTTGCTATCGACATTCTTTACACGCGTGGCTGAAGGATCGTTATCGGGATTGAGTGCATTCGGCGCGCTGCGACCAAGAACCTCGCCCGGATTGGCGGTCGACAGCGCGGCAATGCGGACATCGCCAGGAATGCCGTCGGCAATGGTCTCCATGTCTTCGATGCCGATTTGTGAGGAAAGGGCGGTGCTGCTTCCTGCTGCCAGTTGCACCGCCTGTGCCAGCATCGTCACGCCACTGCCTGCAGCGACCCGTGTTGTTGCGCGAACGCCGGCAATTCCTGCTCCCACTTCGATCTGGCCCGCAATCGAAGGTTCCGGGCTCAGGTCGCCGGTTACCGGAATCGCCTGCATGCTGGCGCTGCCAGCGTGATCGTCTTCATCATGTCCACCGGAACATGAACAAAGCAGGGCAAGGCAGAGCAAATGCGCAGACATCCTGATGGGAATAGGCATCACGTCCCTCGGCGATCAACAGACCTGGTTTTCCGAAAACGGTGAACAGTGAAGCAGCAAATTATTTTTGCTTCAATATGCTTTTTTCAACTCTCCATGCTCTGTTTGAGTAACGAAATCGATCGCCTTGTTCCCGCCAAAGTCAGACAGCCAGTCATGCAAGCGTGGTGCCGGCGCTTCATGCCGGATTCACTTCAATGCCGTGTGTTGGCTTTCGGAGGTCGCAGCCTTGCAGCGCCTGTGCTGCAGCCGCGTGAATTCGATAGCGCACAACACAATGGATGCAGCTGAAACGGAACCTTTATCGACGACGTGG
>JBPBPY010000166.1:0-14311 GCA_050954505.1 Janthinobacterium lividum | reverse complement strand
TGGTTGCCGTGCCCAGCCAGCTGCTTCTGATGCTTGAGCACGCCACCCGGCGCCGCCTGGCGCCGATGGCGACCGTGCGCCTGATCCTGATTGGCGGCGCGCCGTGGACCCGCACGCGCACGCCGGCATTGCAGCAGCTGTTCCCACAGGCGCGCATCATCGAATTCTACGGCGCTTCGGAAACCAGCTTCATCGCCTGGACCGACAGCGATGCCGCACTGGCCGACAGCGTGGTCGGGCGGCCATTTGCCAATGTCGCGCTGCGCATCGTCCCTGCCCGGGCCGAGAGCGCCACGGACCAGGCCGCAGCGCACATACCGGCGCCGGAAACGGCGGCATTGCCCGAAGCGGCGAATCAGCAAGCCGGCCTGGTGTATGTGCGCAGTCCGATGGTGTTTCTCGATTACGTCAATGTCGACCCCGGCCAAGAAGCCTCCGCTGCGGTGCGCGATGGCGACTGGCTGTCGGTGCGCGATGTCGGCTACCTCGACCAGGATGGCCTGCTGCATCTGCTGGGCCGCCAGCAACGCATGCTGCTTGCCCAAGGCAAGAACCTGTTTCCGGAAGAAATCGAGACCATGCTCTCGGCCCATCCTGCCATCGAGGCGGCGTGCGTCATCGGCGTGCCGGATGCGCTCAGAGGTGTGCGCATCGTCGCACTGCTGAAACTGCGCGCGGCGGTGGCATCAGCCGACTTGACCGCGTGGTGCGCAGCCCGCCTGCAGCACTACAAGATTCCACGACGTTTTTTCGTCGCCACGGCGTGGCCCCGCACTGCGGCGGGCAAGACCGATCATCGCCAGCTGGCGACCCTGTTTGCCGACTGGTCGCCCGGCCAGCCCGGCATTGCAGTGCTGTGAAAGACCTGGTCATCCTGGGTTGGGGGCGCAGCGCAGTGTGTCCGGTGGGCGGGGCATTGTCGATGCTGGCAGCCCACGAGATTGCTTCGCCGGTGATCCGGGCTGTCCTGGCCAACGCTGGCATTGACGCCGGCGCCATCGATTTCATCGTCGCCGGCAATGCGCTGGGCGCGGGCGGCAATCCGGCGCGCATGGCGGCCTTGGCCGCAGGTCTCGCAGACCAGCTCCCTGCCCTGTCGGTAGATACCCAGTGCTGCGCCGGACTGGATGCAATTTCCATGGCCGCAGCGCTGCTGGGCAGCGGCGCCGCCGGCATGGTGCTGGCTGGCGGGGTCGAAGCCTGGAGCCGCGCGCCACTGCGCCAGCACCGTCCAATTCGCCCCGGCGAGCCGGCAATTGCCTTCGAACGCCCGGCATTCGCGCCCGACCCGGCACGCGACCCCGACTTGCTGCAGGCAGCCGCAAGCCATGCGCTCGAGCAGCGCATCAGCCGGCTGCGGCAAGACCTGCATGCCGTGGCGAGCCATCAGCGGGCGTTCGATCACCGCGCCGTGATGGCCGCTGAACTCACTGTCATCGGCGCGGCCGTGGCAGACAGTCATGTGCGCCAGCTCTCGCCGCAGCGCGCCGCCCGCATGCCGGTTGCGGCCATGGCCGATGCAGGGCTGGCCGCGCCAGTGGCAACCGGCGCAGCCAGCGCTGCATCGGCAACCGGCGCGGCCAGCGCCGAATCGGCAATCGGCGCAGCCAGCGCCGAATCGGCAATCGGCGCAGCCAGCGCCGAATCGGCAACCAGCGCAGCCAGCGCCGCATCGGCAACCGGCGCGGCCAGCGCCGCAGTGGCAACGCCACCAAGTGCCGTGGCGCAGCAGGCCGTCGCATCGCCGCCGCACAAGTCATCTGCAGCAGGCGCTGCAAGCATGCCGGACGGCCAGGCCGACGCCCGCGCCCATGCCATCTCGCGCCTTGCGGTGGCGCCGCGTGCAGACGGGGCCGCCTTCGTGGTACTGGCCACGCAGGAGGCTGCGGCACAGGCTGGCTTGACGGCGCACTTTCGCTGGCATGGCGGCATTTCCGTGGGAGCGGCACCGGAGAAGCCGATGCTGGCCGCCATCGATGCCAGCAGCGCGCTGCTGGCACGCTGCCATCGCACGGCAGCCGATCTGTGGGCAGTCGAATTGCATGATGCCTTCGCCGTCCAGGCGCTGGCTTACCTCGACCATTTTTGCCTCGATGCCGAACGGCTCAATCGCCACGGCGGCGGGCTGGCGCGCGGCCATCCGATCGCTGCCTCGGGCGCAATCGCCCTGGTCAGGCTGCTCAACGACATGCATCGCCTGGCACCGAGGGGGGCACTCGGCATGGCCGCCATTGCCGGTGCAGGTGGAATTGGCGCCGCGGCGCTGGTCGAACGCTTGTAGCGGCAGCGCGCTGGAAATCGGCGCCAGGTGATTCAGGAAATCACGCGCAGGAATTCCGTTGTTGCCAGCCGTTCGGTACGCACGGCATTTTCTGCCGCCCCATGGTCAGGAAAACCGAGTGCCACACCGCAGACGATCAAACCGGTTGCAGGCAAGTCCAGTGTCGAGCGGATCAGCGACGGATAGGACGCCAGTGCACCGATGGCACAGCTGCCCAGCCCGCGCGCCGCAGCGGCCAGCATCAATCCATACAGGCACATCCCCAGGTCCATGAAACAGCCGCTGCCCATGCGGGCATCGATGGTGACGAGCAGCGCCACCGGCGCGTCGAAAAAAGCAAAATTGCGTTCGAACTGGCGCTGGCGCGCGGCGCGATCCTCGCGTGCGGTCTGCATGGCGCCGTACAGAGCCTGGGCCGCTGCAACCTGGCGCCGGCGCAGCGACAACGGCATGGGCTGGGGAAAATAAGAATAGTCTTCGGATTCGCTGCGGCCAGCGTGAAATGCCTCGATCAGCGCAGCGCTCAGGCGCTGGCGCGCCTGGCCCTGGACCGCGATGAATTCGCCGGGCTGGAGGTTGGCGCCGCTGGGTGCCAGCCGAGCCTGCGCCAGCATTTCCTCGAGCAGGCCATCGGCCACTGGTTCATCGGTAAAGCGCCGGATCGAGTGGCGGCAATCCAGCAGGTCGGCAAAACGAAAATCGGTGTTCAGTGACATGGTCCTCCATCATGGTCGTGCATCGGGACGGTCGATCGCTGCGCTGCACCCTGCGCGCCCGGGCTCGCAGGACAGCCCGCGCTGCAGATTGTAGCCGTGCCTGGCACTGCGGTTGCGGAATGTGCGGCACGAATGGTGCGTTGCCGTTTTTAAAAACCGCACACAGGTAGTAAGATATCCCTGTCAATCGGGACATCAGCCTGCGGCGCGCCGGTCATCGGCGGCATTGCGCTTTACTGGAGAAATCGATATGGGATTGGACTTGCATGCAGTCGAGGCACTGCTCAGGGAAATCGAAATGGCCGATCCGATTGATTGGGGCATGCTCAACATCGATGAGCAGGATGCGACCTCCTTGATTGCCTCTTCAGTGGTCGAGCACTACGAACATCATATCAAGCCCATGCCCGAACTCGACAGGGAATACATCTATGTCTCGTCGATCGCCAAACTGACGCTGGAAAACTTTGTCCTCAGTGTCAAACTGGCGCAAGCCGGCGCAGCACCGGGATAAACAGCGCCCTGCACACCGGACTGCATTTCCGGAAAAACCCTGGCCGGCGCCCTGCTGCTGCTGCTGGCTGGCCAATTCTTTCCACCGACACGGCAATCAACAGGCCTCTTGCATGGTGAACGACACGACCGACATGATCACGACAGGCGCGTTGCGGGCGGACACGCCAGCCTCCCTGGCACCAGCCGCAACAACGGCACGGCGTCCTCGGTTGATGGTGCTCGGCACCGGCGGCACCATCGCCGGCAACGCGGCCAATCCGGCCAACGGCGCCGTGTATGAGGCCTCGGTGCTGGGCATCGACAGCCTGCTTGCCGCCATTCCGCAGCTTGGCACGCTGGCCGAGATTGCCTACGAACAGTTCGACAATATCGACAGCAAGAATGCCACACCCGCATTCTGGTCGCGCCTGGCCTATCGCCTGGAGCGCCTCGATGGGGACGACGCCATCGATGGCATCGTGGTGACGCACGGCACCGACACGCTGGAAGAAACCGCTTTTTTCCTCGATCTGGCGCTGACGGCTCGAAAACCCGTGGTGCTGACGGCCGCCATGCGCCCCGCCAATGCCGTCTCGGCCGACGGCCCCTTGAACCTGATGGACGCGCTCAGCGTTGCGGCGCACTGCAATGCCGCCGGGCGTGGCGTGCTGGTGGTGCTGGCGGGACAGATTCACGCTGCGCGCCATGTGAGCAAGGTCCATACCAATTCCGTGGCGGCGTTTTCTTCCGGCGAGGCGGGACTGCTCGGTTTCATCCACGGTGGCACGCCCGCTTTTTACGGACCTGCCACGCGCGCCAGCGGCCATGGCATGCGCGCCGTCCAGGCCATCGACGGGGTGGGGCAAACCGGCATGGCGGACAAGGACGCGATTGTGCAGGCACCGCAGCCGGTGCAGGTACCGGTTGTGGCGGGCAAACACGATGTGCCTGGCCAGCCCAGCAGGTGGTGCGGGCCGGCACTGCCGTCAGTGGAAATCATTTTTTGCCATGCCGGGGCCAGCCGGCTTTTCATTGACTGCGCAGTGGCCGCCGGCGCACGCGGCATCGTGCTCGCGGCGCTGGGCAATGGTTCGCTGAATGACGAAATGGAAGCCGCTGCTGCAGAAGCGGTCGGCAAAGGTGTGATCGTGGTGCGGTCCACGCGGGTGGCGCATGGCGGGGTTTTGCACAAGGCCAGTGCTGCGGATGACCCGCACGGCCTGGTCAGCGCAGCCATGTTGAGCCCCGCCAGGGCGCGCATCCTGTTGATGCTGGCGCTGCAGGCAAATGTGACCTCGACAGCCGCCCTGCAGGATTTGTTTGCCAGCGTCTGACCAATACCAGGTCCCGGTGTCGCAAGCAGGATGCGGCCAAGGTGTAGTCAGGGGGCAACCAGGGGGCTGCGGCCGGCGACGGGCCAGCACCGATGGTCTGGCCTGGTCCCTGACTGATCCTGGACCGTTGTTTGCCTGATCCCCGGTGCAGCTTCCACCTTTACCCGTTACGCGCTACAAGCGCAGGGCACTGGTTCAGCTTTGGTGCGGGTTGGCCCGTACAAGGGCCGAACTCTTGACGTTTTCCAGCCACTTGCGTACCCGGCCGGCGTCGGCAATTCGCGTTTCCTTGCCTTTGGAATCAAGGAACACCATTACCACGTCTCGGCCTTCGATCTTGGTCTGCATGACCAGGCAACGCCCGGCTTCATTGGTGAAGCCGGTTTTTTGCAGACCGATTTCCCAGTCCGGATTGAGAACCAGATGGTTTGAATTGCGGTACTGCAGAACTGGACCACCCGGTTCGACAGCATACTTGCCCTCGGTGGAGTACTCCCGGATGATGGCGTGCTTGTGTGCTGCAATGACCACCTTGGCCAGGTCACGCGCTGTCGAGACATTCAGATGCGACAGGCCGGTGGAGTCGGCGTAGTGGGTGCCGATCATGCCCAAGGCCTTGGCCTTTGCATTCATTGCCGCCACGAAGGCTGGCAAACCGCCCGGATAATTGCGGCCCAGCGCCGAGGCGGCGCGGTTTTCCGAACTCATCAGCGCGATGTGCAGCATGTTGGCGCGCGTGAGCTGCGAGCCGATGCGCAGGCGCGAATGGGTCATTTTTTCACGGTCGATGTCGCCATCGGTAACCGTGATGACTTCATTCATGTCCTGGTTCGACTCGACCACCACCAGGCTCGTCATGAGCTTGGTCAGCGAGGCAATCGGCAGGATGGCCTCGGAATTTTTCTCGAACAGGATCGCCGAAGTAGCCTGGTCGAGCACCAGGGCCACGTTTGATTTCAGCGCCAGCGGGTCGCGCGTCAGATTCAGGCCAGCCAGGTCGCCGGCCGAGGTCACCGGCGGCACCACCGGCACGGCAGGAATGGCGGCAATGCGTTGATAAATCCGTTTGCGGCGGCCATTGTCGACCACCAGCTTGCGCTCGAGCTTTTCGCGCGAATCGAGCGAGGCCGTGGCCTGCAGGCGCTTGCCACGCCGTTGCCGCACTGCGGCGACCTTGGCCTGGACCGCTTTGGAAGCATGTTTGCCGCCCTGCTTGACAGCGGCGCTCTTGCCGGCGGATCGGCCCTTGCCTGCAACGTGTTTTTTAGCGTTGTGCTTTTTGGCGGAAGAAGTCGATTCGGTCGATTTCGCCGCAGCCGGATGGGCAACGAAGACGACGGAGATCAAGGAAAACAGCACGCTGATTGCGGATTTGCGCATCGCGACTCCTGGTTGATACTTTGTCATTTGTTGGGTGATACAAAATCGGTCAATAAAGTCGCGCCTGGGCGCTGGCAGTGCAAATCCGCAATGGAAACAAAGCCCGGTTATATTGCGTAAATTCAACTTATGGGATGAAATGCAATTGGATTGCAGTCTAGCAAAATTATGGAAATTCGCAAGAGAATTAAGGAGTTAGCGCTGAAATTTCATCAACTCCCTGAATAAAATTGGTAATCCGGTCAGCAAATTCATCAATTTTGAGGAATTCGCACAGTGAATATTTCCCCGCTTCAAACCGCGATTGCTGACGGCATGCTGCCCGTGCTGCCGTGCTGCCAGATGACCGTTTCACTTTTTCATCACACAAATTACCCCGAGCACGGCCAACAACATGCCGGCCATGCCCATGACAGTAAACACCTCGCCAAACATTACCCATGCCATCAGTGCGGTCGTCGGTGGTGTCAGGTACATCAGGCTCGACACACTGGTTGCCGCACTTTTACGAATCAAGGAAAACAGCAGGAAAATGGCGCCTATCGACAAAGCCAGTACAGACCATAGCCAGACGCCTATAAATTGCGGTGTCCAGGAAACGTGTTGCAGCGCCGGGGTAAACGATTCGAATGCCATGGCGAACGGCAAGACTACCACGATCGAGGCGGAAAACTGGATGATTGTGCCGGTGCGCAAATCGAATTGTGGACAATAGCGTCTTTGATACAGGGTACCGGCGGTAATCGAAAACAAGGCCATCAGGCAAAGCAGGATGCTGTTCCAGTTCAAGCCGATTAGACTGATCTTGCTGGCCACCACCAATGCCACGCCACCCAGTCCGAACGCCAGTCCCAGCCATTGTCCGGGCTTGACACGCTCGCCGATCAGCGGCGCAGCCACGGCGGTGAGGATGGGCTGCATGCCGACGATCAGGGCAGACAATCCGGCCGGCATGCCCAGCTTGATGGCGCACCAGACACCGCCGAGATAGCCCGCCTGGACCAGTACGCCCGCCACGGCGATATGCAGCTTGGCACCATGCGGCCAGGGCGCGCGTGCAAGCAGGACCAGCGGCAGCAAGACGACCAGCACGCCTCCAAACCGCAGCAGCAGGAATGTCAAGGGCGCGGCGTAAGGCAAGCCGTACTTTGCCACAATGAAGCCCGTGCTCCAGAGCACGACAAAAAACAACGGCAACAGGAAGTGGAAGCGACTTTTCACAGCAGAAGCGCGAGAGGAAAGGCGCCGAGTTTATCATGCGTCGACGGTGTACCGTTAAACGCCGGAAAGATTGCGGATTGTGTATCAATTTGCAGACCCAGGATTTAACAATATTTCATCAAATCAAGTACTTATAACGAAAACAAGCTGCCGCAATTTTTACTGTTTTATTCGAAATTGCTTGACATGCGATTTCTCAACGCTAGAATGACCCCCTGTTGCAGCGCACAAAAACTATTCCAACGACTTGTCGCCAACGCCTCCCCTTCGCATTACCGATACATTATTCATCTTACCCAGGAGAATTAAATGTCCATTTTTCAAGAGCAGTTTTCCGCCGCCACCAAAGCACAGATGCAAGCCCAGCTCGCTTTCATGACCTCGCTGACCGGCAAGGCGATCGAAAGTCTGGAAAAGATCGTCGAATTGAACATGAATGCTGCCAAGGCATCGTTTGACGAATCCAGCGCGAATTTGAAGGATCTGCTGGCAGCCAAGGATAGCCAGGAATTCTTTTCATTGTTGAGCGTCCAGGCCCAGCCCAACTCGGAAAAGGCGCTGGCTTATTCGCGTCATGTTGGCGTCATCGTGTCCGGCTTGCAGACCGAAATCAGCAGCGCAGCCGAGGCCCAGATTGCAGAGAACAACCGCAAGGTCGGCGCCCTGGTCGATGAAGTGAGCAAGAACGCCCCCCCCCGGGTTCGGAAAATGTGATTTCACTGGTCAAATCAGCGTTGGCAAACTCCAACGCCAGTTATGAAAAGCTGACCAGGACCACCAAGCAGGCAGTGGATGCAATGGAAGCCAATATCAGCAATGTCAGCGCCCAGATGGTACAGAATGTGGCGCGGGCAAATCATCGGGGCAATACAGTGGCCAGTGCCAGGAAGTAAGCAATGTAGGCGATCGGCCACAGTCATCGTCCTGACATAATCGCTTCCTATACTCGCGCCGTCCTGTTTTCGGCGCGCGTATCATGCAAGCATTGAATCGATTCAGCAGCCTGGTCACGCCATGCTGTGTTCCCGCAGTCAACGCCCGGTCCAATGTACCGTCGGCCGTGCGCAGATCGGGCAACTGTCTTTACCTTGGCATCAAGCTGGCTGCCGCTGGCGGCACGCTGGCTTTTCTGGCGGGTCTCGATGCCGGCGTCATCGCTGCCTGCACCATGCTCGGGGCCGGCACCGGCGCCGGTCTGTTCGCCCTGGAGCGCCATCTGCGCCCCGGCCAGGGCAAGGCCAACGCACTGCAAGCCACCGTGCATCATGCGGCCTACAACGGCTTGTTTACCGAGACCGGCGCCATGCTGGGCAACCTGCCATTTGCCACCCTGCTGCAAGCCGGTTTCTCCCATTTTTCCCATCTCGCAAACGGTGTTGATGGCAAGGGTATCTTGCTGGACCGCGGCTTGAATGCCACCGTTGTCCAGGCCGGTCCTGCCAATGTGCTGCCGGCAGGGTCTGCTCGCGACCTCGACGATGCCGGGTTCGGGTGCCTGGTCGCAGCATCGACGCTGCCGCTATCCCTCTTGTCTGCCATCAGCGTGGTCCAGTCCCTGCAGGCCCGCCGCGTCCGCGCTGCAGTGGCGCTCGGACTGGCGGCGTCGCCCTCTTCCGCCTGCCTGGAACACGGCACTGCTGCATCAGCGCCGCGGCCACTGGCGCCAGGTCCGGCACCCCATCTCCTGCATGCGCATCTGAGCCGGCACAGCTTGCTGCGTATTGCCGGCGTCTCCGTCGCCGGTCTGGCGCTGCTGGCTGCGCCGGCCTTTGCCTTGCGCGCGGCCGGTGCCAACGAACAGGCGGTGCGGCTGTTGATTTTTTCCGCAGGCAACTCTGCCGGCAACTGGGTGCGTGAAATGCTGAATCAGGCCACAGCGCCCGCCTGGACTGCGGTGCGGCGCGATGGCGAAGGGTGCGGATATGGCTTGAGCGCCGTGCCAGCTGGACAGCGCGTCCAGTCGACAGTGGGTTCGACCGCGCTGTCGAGCCTGCTGTTTGGTGCTGCCGTGGGTCTGATGCACGCGCTTGAAATCAGCTGCGGTACCGCAGTCGTGCCGCACGGCGAGGCCATTCTTGCCCAACCGGCCAGCCGTTTTTGCGCCAGGCTGGCACTGCGTTTCACGCTGGTGAACTCGACCCTGGAAATGGCCGAGGCCTTGTCGCGCGGTGCCGGCTTTGGCATCTATGCCGTTCTCGCCGGTACGGCGCTGGAATACAAGCACCGCCGGGGCGCCGGGCTGTTCGATACACCGCCATTGCTGGCACGGCATCTGCGTTCGCGCGCCTGCCACCAGCGGGCTGCCGCATTCGCTGCCGCGCGCAGCATCGATGGCAGCACCGTACTGCTGCTCAATCAGATTGCCGACCACCTCGGCGCCGGGAGCAGCTACTGGAATGCTGGCCGGATAGCCGCCATCCTGGCGCAGGCCGCCACGCTGGCGCGTACGCCGCTGATCGCAGCCTGGGTGCTGCCGCGCCACCCCTGCAACAGTCCTGGATCCGGCGCCGCTCGCGCCGCTCGGCAGTGCGGCCCGGCAGCGGTGCCCGGCCTGGTGGACAAGCGGGAAGATGGACTGCTCGAAGCGGCAGCCGGGTCGACCGATGGCTCGGCGTGTGGGTTGGCGTTCAAGTCAGCGTATGAGTCAGATTCTGAGTCGGCTTCTGAGTCAGCTTTTAACTCAGCTTTTGAGTCAGCGTATGGGTCGGCTTGTGAGTCAGCATCTGAGTCGGCTTGTGAGTCGCCTCCTGCGCCGGCTCGTGAATCAGCCCGTCAATCCACAGTCGGCTCGGGATATGCGTCGGAATTCGAGTCCATCTCGCTGGACTCGAGTGATGACAGCATCTCAGGCAGCCATGTTGGTGACGGCCGCGCCACGCGCCGGGATCGATCGGCCAGCCGCTGCGCGAGCGCCGACGGTTTTGATCAGGAAGACAGCAGCGATACCTATATCGGCGTCATCCAAAGCTATCTGTAGGACTCAGTAACCGCTGCCGGCCTGGATCAGACGTTCCATGCGGGCGACCGTGACATCGTCGGCCACGGCAGGCATGGCGCACAGATGCAGCAGTTGCGAGTCTCGCGTCACCGGCTTCTGGCCAGCCGCCAGCGATGACTTCAATACCTCCACCTGCAATTGCAGCCGCTCCTGGGACAGCTCCGGTGGACTGGCGTGCCCGACCATGATCTCCAGGCGCAATACTTCGCGCAGCAGAACCGGCTGATTCTGGCGCAGCAGCGTGGCATGATGGTCGCGGTCATCCATTGCTGCCACGGCGCGCTCGAAGCGCGAGCGCAGCGCACGTTCGTAGTCTGCCGCCAGCACCGGTGCAGCCTGCCATTGTGCAGAAAGCGCCTCGATATCCAGCGTGGCGCAGTCGCTGTCCGGAACCTGATGCAAGGCTTGCTCGACCACCCGGCATAACGCCAGCTTGCTGCGCAGCGCTTCGCACTGCAGGGCGGCCTGCGCACGGCGGTGATCTTCCACCAGCCCCTCCACGGTTTCGACTGCCTGGCGGTAGCGTGCCTCTACTTCGCGCTCGCTGGCACGGGGCAGTGCGCCAATGCCGTTCCACGCCTGCTGGGTAGCGCGCAACAGCTTGCGCAGGTTTTCGGCCGGCGCCGGAGGGTGGCCGGCCGGGTCTGCCTCGCTGGCGGCATTTGCAGCAATCACCGCCTCCAGCGCTTCGCACAACTCCAGCTTGGCGTCCTGGTTGGCGCGCCGTTCGGCGTCGGCACCCTTGCCGGCCTCGCGGCGGCGGGCGAATACGGCATCACAGGCACTACGGAATTGCGCCCACAGTGCTTGTTCGTCAACGCGTCCCAGCGGCAGAGCGCGCGCCTGTTCCTGCCAGCGCTCCTGCAAGCCCTGCAGCGTGTCGAGCGCGCGGCGGTCAGTCGCATTCAAACTGCCGACTTCGGCGATCAATGCCTCCCGCCGTTCGATTTCGGCTTGCTGGCGCAGCGCCAGCGGTTCACTCAACACCAGTAGCGCAGCGGTGAACTCTGCATCGCGCCTCTTGCGTTCCTTGCGGTCGACGCTACCCAGGCGCTGCCAGGCCTGGCTGATGCGGCTGCAAAAACCGGCCACACTTTTCCAGTCCACCTCGGCCGCATCGACGCCGATCACGGTGGCTGCCGCATAGTGGCGGACCTGCTCCACCAGTTCCTGCGCCTGCAGCAAATGCTGCGCACGTTCATCGGCCAGCTTCTTGAAATGCTCCGCTGCGGGTGCATAGGCGTTGCCGCAGGCAGCGTCGAAACGTAGCCATAATTCCCTGGCTGCCGGCCCGGCGGAGGCATCGAGCGATTTCCAGCGCTCACGCAGGCTGCCGACTTTCTTGGCCAGCTCCAGCACGGCAATGCCCTGCCCCGGCAAATCTTCCGCAGCCTTGAGCAATTCTTCGCGCGAGACGTTGCCGCCCCACTTTGCCCATGCCTGCAAGTTACCGAGTTCGGCACGTGCACGCATGAGCCGCGCGGTTTGCACTGCCGAAAGCCGGTAAGCCTTCAAATCCATCGAGCGCAGTGCGCGATCCTGTTCTGCGGCAGCCTGCAGCGTGCCATCGGCAAGTGCGGTTTCGAGCGCAGCGAGCAAAGCCGACACCGTGTCATGGGCGGCGGCATCGAACTTGGAATTGTTCTGCGGTCCGCGGGCAACGGTTTTTGCGGCATGGCGGGCGACCCGCTGCGCCGTTTCCACCGGCTTGCGGGCTGCACGCACGGCATCGAGCAGCAATTCAAGCCGGGTACAAAAACGCGGCAGATCTTCTTCGTGCAAAGCCGGCAAGGCGCGCCAGTTGCGCGCTACTGTTTCATCATTGAGTTCAGCAGGCGCAACGGTTTCCCATTCGGCAAATGCCGCCTCATGGGCTGCCAGTGCGCTCTGGCGCTGCTCGATTGCTGCCAGCAAACCTGCCAGTGCCGACTGGCGCCGATCGAATTCTGCCAGCAACAGCTTGGGCAGCGAGGGCGCCTCGACCTCTGCACGGCAGGCAGCCATGTCGCGATCCATGGCGCCAAGCAGGACGCCCAGTTCCTGCCGTACCTGGGTCGCCTGTGCCTGGGCAACCTCTTCGGCGATGTCACGCAGGCGAGTCGACAGATCGATGACCTTGCGCTGCAGGGCGGCTTGCGCCTCCAGCCGCCGGCGCAGCGTTGCACGCTCGAGTTCGAACGCAGTCGACGTGGCGTCGGCATGAGGCGCTGCTTCGCGCCATGCGCGATCGAGGTCGGCAACCTGGTTGACCATCAGCAGCGGTTCGCGGCTCAGGCGCCTTGCATTGTCCAGGCATGCGAGCGCCCGTTCGGCACGTGCCTGTTCCTTCTGCATTGCTTCAAGACGCTGCTGCATCAGCCTGGCAACGCGGCGATCCGTATTGCGCATTGCCAGCGCCACCTTTTCCAGCAGGGTAGCGGAGTGAATGAATTGCGCGGCAATCAAGCGCGCCTCGGCAAATTCGCATTCCAGAATGAAGTCGGCCGCGCCCTGTTCGTTATTGGCCAATGCAGCAGCCTTCAGGCCAGCTGCCTGGCGTTGCTGCAAGCCGGCAGGACGCTCGTCGGCGGCCGGACTGGCGAGATTGACCTCCGGCGTAGCGGCCGGTCGGGCGGAGCGCTTGAAGAAAGACAGAAACATGATATCCAGTGAAAAAGAAGCGACCAGACCGGCACCATCCGTCTGCCAGAGTGTGCCAGCACGGTCAGACCGTTGCGCGAATGAGCCGGAATCAATGCAATCGAGCCTGATTCAGCCCCCTTCAGCCCGCTTTAGCCGAATTCAGACCAGTTCAACCATCAGGCAAAGAATAACGCAAAAGCTTGAGGAACGAACCGCACAAAGGGCACATCATAACAAGCAGGCGTGCACGCAGCATGAATCCGGCGGGCGAAATTTGCCGGCACAGGGATCATCTACCGTCATGCTGCAAGTGCGGCAACGCGGCACGCTGCCTTGACCCAGCGCCGGGGTCGCAGTGCCGCAGCGCGCCTTGGCGGCGCTGGACCATGGTGCCGGGCTCAATCGCCTGGCCCTCGAATGATTGCGGCGCCCCAAATCAATGCGGTTGCGCGCTCATTGAGCAGTGCAACAAAACGATTCGCACCGCTGCGGTACAGCAAAGTCGAGATTTTTCGAGAATTGTAAATTTCGCACCATCGCGGACCATGCCTGAATGGAATTGTATTAAAAAGACAATGGAATTCCAGCCTGGTTGATGGCACGACTTCTGCTAATACTGGTATGGAAGCATGCATTGCCGCATTCCCTCGCCGCACTACTTCGATCACACAATAGGAGCAACCATGTCCCGTCGCACCCATCTCAAGGCAACCGCAGCTGCGGCCTTGTTGTTCGCCACATCTTCCTGGATGACACAGGCTATCGCGGCCGATACCATCAAGGTCGGGATCCTGCATTCCTTGTCCGGCACCATGGCAATTTCCGAAACATCGCTGAAGGATGTTGCCCTGATGACCATCGATGAAATCAACGCCAAAGGCGGCGTCATGGGCAAGAAGCTCGAAGCCGTGGTCGTCGACCCGGCATCGAACTGGCCACTGTTTGCCGAAAAGGCACGCCAGCTGGTCAGCCAGGACAAGGTGGCCGTTGTCTTCGGCTGCTGGACCTCGGTCTCGCGCAAGTCGACGCTGCCGGTCTTCAAGGAACTCAACAGCCTGCTGTTCTATCCGGTGCAGTACGAAGGCGAAGAGCTGGAAAAGAATGTCTTCTACACCGGCGCGGCACCGAACCAGCAAGCCATTCCCGCAACCGAATACCTGATGTCCAAGGAAGGCGGCGGCGCCAAGCGTTTCGTCCTGCTGGGCACCGACTATGTCTACCCGCGCACCACCAACAAGATCCTGCGCGACTTCCTGAAATCCAA
>JBPBPY010000069.1:0-14445 GCA_050954505.1 Janthinobacterium lividum | reverse complement strand
CCTGCATCGCTACCTCGCCGCACCCGTTTTCGCTTTCTTCGAGAGCCGCGCTGTTGCGAGGAGGCGAACTATAGCAAAGGATTTGAGCTACCGCAAGACCGGTATAAATCATTTATCAAATTAGCCTGGTTATCGATGCAAGCCCTGTTGGCCGGCTCCTTGATTCACTCTTAATTCAACACTACTGCACTGTTTTCCCGGTCCAGTACCGCGCGATAGGTATTGGCATTCGGGTCGGCGAGAAATTTGCAGGAATTGCCATGCTCTCCATCGCTGTCCTGCCCGCCCAGCAATGGGCATTGGCCAAACAACTCTGCGACCCAGTCAACAAAGACCCTGACCTTGGGCGAAAGGTGGCGGTTGTGCGGATAGACCACCGAGATCGGCATCGGCGCTGAACGCAGGTCTGGCAGGATTTCAACCAGGGCACCGGAATCCAGATGTTCCAGCACCATGTAGCGCGGCGCCTGGATCAGGCCGAAGCCCTGCAGCGCGCAGGCAATGTAGGCATCGCCATCATTGACTGATACGACACCATTCAGAGGTACGGCCACCAGTTCGCCATCAACGATGAAGTCCCAGTCGATGTTGCGACCTGTGCGGCTGGAAAAATAATTGACTGCCTGATGATCGCTCAACGCTGCGATCGACTCCGGCACGCCATTGCGGGCAAGGTAAGTGGGCGCCGCGCACGTGACAGACTGGAAGGTGCCGATCCGGCGCGCCACCATGGTCGAGTCCTTCAATTCTCCGATGCGGATGACGCAATCGACAGCCTCCTGCACCATGTCCACAGGACGATCGCCCATGCCGATCATCAGGTCGATGTCGGGGTAGCGGGTATGGAAATCGCACAAGCGAGGAATCAGGATCGTGCGGCCGATAGTGGCAGGCGCGTCGATGCGCAAGCGCCCCTTCGGTCCGCGCGCCACATTGCGAAAGGTTTCCTCGGTCTCTTCCACATCGGCCAGGATGCGCAGACAGCGTTCGTAATAGGAAGCGCCGTCCGGGGTCAGGCTCAGGCGCCTGGTCGTGCGGTTGAGCAGGCGCACCTGCAGCATTGCTTCGAGCGACTGGATGATGGTAGTCACAGTGGTACGCGGCAAGCCCAGCAATTCGGCTGCGCGGGTAAAGCTGTTGGCGTCGACGACGCGGGTAAAGACCTGCATGGCTTGGAACCGGTCCATCTTGCCTCCGAGAGAAGTGCATCAACATTCATTACCGAATAATACGCCTATTATATTTCGATTGTTCGGAATGCTCGACTAGTGTTTCTGGTTTACGACGGTTTATCTTGCAGTGCACAAGGGCCAGAATTCGGATCATTGGCACTTTTGCCGGTGTGGCGTTGGAACGCCTCCCCGCTCATACCGCAAAGCAAGCCTGCAAACAAATGACGTCAAAACTTCCGGGAATCCATCATGAGCATTTTTCGTAACCGCCTGACTGTGCTGGCAACTGCAGCCGCCGTGATCGTGGCCGCTGGCGGCTTTGCCGCCTTCCATGCCAGTGCAGGTGCTGCCGCCGAATCCAGAACTGCGCCGGCGGCGCCCGCAGCAGCAACCGTCGACGTTGCAACGGTAATAAGCCGCCAGATCACCGATTGGCAAGACTACTCGGGCCGCCTCGAGGCGGTTGACCGCGTGGAGATTCGCCCGCTGGTATCGGGCACGCTGACAGCGGTGCACTTCAAGGATGGGGCACTGGTCAAGAAAGGCGATGTGCTGTTTACCATCGACCCGCGGCCATACGCAGCCGAGACGGCACGCGCCTCTGCCCAGCTCGCCGGCGCCGAAGCCCGCGCGGCCTACACTGCTTCGGACCTCGCGCGGGGCGAACGGCTGCTGGCCGACAATGCGATTGCACGGCGCGATTATGATGAAAAGCAGAATACCTCGCGCGAGGCGGCCGCCAACCTGCTGATGGCGCGCGCCGGCCTGGTGGCGGCTCAGCTGAACCTTGAGCATACGCGCATTGTCGCGCCAGTCAGCGGCCGTATTTCCCGTGCCGAAGTCACGCCTGGCAACGTGGTCACCGCAGGCTCGACTGCCGCGCCGCTGACCACGCTGGTCTCGGTTGCCAGCATCTATGCCGGCTTCGACGTCGATGAACAAAGTTTCCTCAAGTATGTCAATCCTTCACGCGCCAGTGGCGCAACAGTGCCTGTGCAACTGGGGCTGGCCAATGAAGAAGGCACTTCGCGCCACGGCAAGGTCAGCTCGGTCGATAACCGCGTCGACACCTCTTCCGGCACCGTGCGGGTGCGCGCGGTATTCGACAACGCCGATGGCGCCCTGCTTCCAGGCTTGTATGCTCGTGTGCGGCTAGGCAGCGGCTCCGCACGCGACGCCGTGCTGATCGATGAAAAAGCGATCGGCACCGACCAGGACAAGAGCTTCGTGCTGGTGCTCGACCAGGCCAACCATGCCACCTACCGCGAAGTGCGCACCGGCGCCATTCATGATGGCTTGCGCGTTGTCGCCAGCGGGTTGAAAAGTGGCGAGCGCATTGTCGTCAATGGCCTGCAGCGTGTTCGGCCCGGCGACACGGTGAGTCCCCATATGGTGACGATGACGGCATCGCTGCCGCCCACGGTAAAAAATGCTCCCAGCGCCAACGCCGCTGCCGACCCAAGCCCGGCAAATGCACCGGCGACGGCTCCAGCGCCTGCAGGCAAGGCGTCAGCTGGCGCCACTACTCCGGCTCGCACCCGCTCCAATACCAGCAGCAATTCCGGTACGAGCGCCAACATCGGCGCAGCCAGGACCTGAAGCACGCCTAAAGCAAAAACAAGAATACCCTCCAGGGAAAAATCATGAATATCTCCAAATTCTTCATCGACCGGCCGATCTTCGCCGGCGTACTTTCGGTGCTGCTGCTGTTGGCCGGCGTGCTGTCGGTATTCCAGTTACCGATTTCCGAATATCCCGAAGTCGTTCCACCATCGGTGGTGGTGCGGGCCCAGTACCCAGGCGCCAACCCGAAGGTGATTGCCGAGACCGTGGCCTCGCCGCTGGAAGAATCGATCAACGGCGTGGAAAACATGCTGTACATGCAGTCGCAGGCCAATAGCGACGGCAATCTCACGGTCACCGTCAATTTCAAGCTCGGCGTCGACCCCGACAAGGCCCAGCAACTGGTGCAGAACCGCGTCTCGCAAGCCTTGCCGCGCTTGCCTGACGATGTGCAGCGCCTTGGTGTCACCACCATCAAGAGTTCACCAGCATTGACCATGGTGGTCCACCTGATCTCGCCCGATGAGCGTTATGACATGACTTATCTGCGCAATTACGCGGTGCTCAATGTCAAGGACCGGCTGGCACGCATCCAAGGTGTGGGCGAGGTCGGCCTGTTCGGCTCGGGCAATTACGCCATGCGCGTCTGGCTCGACCCGCAGAAAGTCGCGCAGCGCGGACTGACCGCCAGCGATGTGGTGCGCGCCATCCGCGAGCAGAATGTCCAGGTGGCGGCCGGCGTCATCGGTGCGTCACCCAACAATAGCGGTGTGCCGCTGCAGTTGTCCGTCAATGCCCAGGGCCGTCTGAATACCGAAGCGCAATTCGCTGCCATCATTCTCAAGTCTTCTGCCGAAGGCGCCGTCACCCGCCTGGGCGATGTCGCGCGCATCGAGCTGGCTGCTTCCGAATATGGCTTGCGCTCCCTGCTCGACAACAAGAATGCGGTTGCCATTCCAATTTTCCAGGCGCCAGGCTCGAATGCGCTTGAAGTCTCTTCCCAGGTGCATGCCGCAATGGCGGAGCTGGCCAAGGAATTTCCATCGTCGATCGAATACCGCATCGCCTACGATCCGACGCAGTTCGTGCGCGCCAGCATCAAGGCGGTGATTGTCACGCTGCTTGAAGCCATTGCCCTGGTGGTGCTGGTGGTGATCGTGTTCCTGCAAAGCTGGCGCGCTTCCATCATTCCCTTGCTGGCTGTTCCCGTGTCCATTGTCGGCACCTTCGCACTGATGCTGGGCTTTGGCTATTCGATCAATGCGCTGTCGCTGTTCGGCATGGTGCTGGCCATCGGCATCGTGGTCGACGATGCCATCGTGGTGGTGGAAAACGTCGAGCGCAATATTGCGGGCGGGCTCACGCCGCGCGAAGCCACCTACCGCGCCATGCGCGAAGTCAGCGGGCCGATCATTGCCATTGCACTGACCCTGGTGGCGGTGTTTGTGCCACTGGCATTCATGACTGGATTGACGGGACAGTTCTACAAGCAGTTTGCCATGACCATCGCCATTTCCACCGTGATTTCAGCCTTCAACTCGCTCACGCTGTCACCGGCGCTGGCCGCCATGCTGCTCAAGGGCCATGATGAAAAACCCGACTGGCTGACCCGCGTCATGAACCGGCTGCTCGGCGGATTCTTCAGCCGCTTCAATCATTTTTTCAATCGCACCTCCGAGCGCTACGGACGTGGCGTCACCGGCGTCATTTCGCGCAAGGCTTCGGCCATGGGTGTGTATGCGGTACTGCTTGCTGCAACAGCCGGCATTTCCTCTTTGGTGCCCGGCGGCTTCGTGCCGGCACAGGACAAGCAGTATCTGATCAGCTTCACGCAACTGCCGAACGGCGCCTCGCTGGACCGTACCGAAGCCGTGATACGCCGCATGGGTGACATCGCCTTGAAGGAACCGGGCGTTGAAAGTGCGATTGCGTTTCCAGGCTTGTCGATCAACGGCTTTACCAACAGTTCGAGTGCCGGCATTGTCTTCGTCACCTTGAAGCCATTTGCCGAGCGTCATGACAAGACCCTGTCGGCCACGGCAATCGCCGCCAATCTGGGCGCCAAGTTCGGTGCCATCCAGGATGCCTACATTGCCGTCTTCCCGCCGCCACCGGTGATGGGACTGGGCACCGTCGGCGGCTTCAAGATGCAGATCGAAGACCGCGGCGCCGTCGGTTATGCGGCGCTCAACGACGCTGCCAATGCTTTCATGGCGGCAGCGAAAAAAGCACCTGAACTGGGCCCGATGTTTTCCAGCTTCCAGATCAATGTACCGCAGTTGAACGTCGACCTCGACCGCACCAAGGCCAAACAGCTGGGCGTGCCGGTTACTGATGTATTCGACACCATGCAGATCTATCTGGGCTCGCTGTATGTGAATGACTTCAATCGTTTTGGCCGCGTCTTCCAGGTGCGCGCCCAGGCCGATGCGCCGTTTCGCTCGCATCCGGAAGATATCCTGCAGCTCAAGACGCGCAACAGTGCCGGCGAAATGGTGCCGCTGTCGTCGCTGGTGAAACTCAGTCCGACCTATGGTCCGGAAATGGTGGTGCGCTACAACGGTTATACCGCCGCCGACATCAATGGCGGTCCGGCGCCCGGCTATTCCTCGGCCCAGGCCGAAGCTGCTGCCGAGCGCATTGCTGCGCAGACGCTGCCGCGTGGGGTGAAGTTCGAATGGACCGACCTGACCTACCAGAAAATCCTGGCGGGCAATGCCGGCATCTGGATTTTCCCCATCAGCCTGCTGCTGGTGTTCCTGGTCCTGGCTGCGCAATATGAAAGCCTGACCTTGCCACTGGCCGTGATCCTGATCGTGCCGATGAGCATTCTGGCCGCCTTGACGGGCGTCTGGCTGACCAATGGCGACAACAACATCTTCACCCAGATCGGCTTGATGGTGCTGGTGGGCCTGGCGTGCAAGAACGCCATCCTGATCGTCGAATTTGCCCGCGAACTCGAGCTCGGCGGCAGCACGCCGCTGCAAGCGGCCATCGATGCCAGCCGCCTGCGCCTGCGGCCGATCCTGATGACCTCGATTGCCTTCATCATGGGCGTGGTGCCACTGGTGCTGTCGTCAGGCGCCGGATCCGAAATGCGCCATGCAATGGGTGTGGCGGTGTTCTTCGGCATGCTGGGCGTGACGCTGTTCGGCCTGTTCCTCACGCCTGTGTTCTACGTCTTGCTGCGCACCTTGGACCGTGGTCACGCGCTGCATTCATCCACCACCCATGAAGCACCATTGCCCATTGCAGGCAGTGGCCATCCACATGCACCGGGCAATTCGCCGGTCGGAGCACCAGCATGAGTCATTCATTCGTACCTGCCATCTCTTCTTTGCGCCCTGCCGCCATGCTTGCGGCACTGATCCTGGCCGGCTGTTCGGTGGCGCCGGTTTATGAACGCCCGGCTGTAGCGGTACCGGCAGCCTACAAGGAAGCGCAGGCCGCCGATCCAGCCTGGAAAACCGCGCAACCGGCCGAGCATGAAGCGCGCGGCCAATGGTGGTCGGTTTTCAATGATGCGACGCTTGATGGTTTGCAGGTGCAGGCTTCGGCTGCCAACCAGAACCTCAAGGTCGGTGCGGCGCGCCTGGCGCAGTCGCGCGCGCTGGTGGAAAACGCCCGCTCCGGCTTGTTCCCGCAGATCGGCGTGGGTGCGGGGCCCACGCGCCAGCGCCCATCGCCGGCTGCCCTTGGCCTGGCGCCGCAAGCCACCACCTCTGCGTCGACCTTGTGGCGCGCGCAAGCCACGCTGGCTTATGAAGCCGATCTGTTCGGCCGCGTGGGCGCCACGGTTGACGCCGCCGGCGCCGACTTCCAGCGCGACACCGCCCTGTTTCACTCGCTGCAGCTGGCGATCCAGGCCGATGTGGCGCAAAGCTACTTCATGCTGCGCGAACTCGACGCCGACCAGGCACTGTATGCCAGCACGGTCGACTTCCGCACCCAGAGCCTGGCTCTGCTGTCGCGCCGCTTCGAGGCCGGCGATATCGGCGAAGTCGATGTCGCCCGCGCGCGCACCGAACTGGCAGCGGCGCAATCCGAATCACTCGGCATTGCGCGCCGCCGTGCGCTGGCTGAACATGCACTGGCCATCCTGCTGGGCCAATCACCAGCCGAGTTCAGCTTGCCAGCGTCACCACTGGTGCGCATCGCTGTCAGCGTGCCCACCGGACTGCCTTCCGAACTGCTGGAACGCCGGCCAGACATTGCCGCAGCTGAACGCGCCATGGCCGCAGCCAATGCCCGCATTGGCGCAGCGAAGGCAGCGTTCTATCCCAGCCTGAGCATCACCGGCAGTGCCGGACTGGAGTCGAACAAGCTGGGCGATCTCTTCAAGTGGTCCAGCCGCACCTTCCTGCTGGGTCCCCTGGCCGGGGCGGCGCTGTCACTGCCATTATTCGATGGCGGCGCCCGGCGCGCCCAGCTGCAGCAGGCCGATGCCGTCTATGAGGAAGAAGTGGCGAAGTACCGTCAAACGGTGCTCACTGCATTTGGCGAGGTCGAGGACAATCTGGCCGGCCTGCGGCTGCTTGGGCAGCAGATCGAAGCGCAGGATCGGGCAGTCGAGGCCTCCACCCGGGCCGCCCGACTGTCACGCATTCAGTATCGCGAGGGCGCCGTCAGTTTTCTCGATGTCATCGATGCCGACCGCAGCGTGCTGCTGCAGCGGCGCGTCTCGGTACAGCTCGATGGAGAGCGTGCGCGTGTTACCGTGAATCTGATTCGTGCCATCGGTGGTGGCTGGGTGGCGCCGGGCGCCGGGAACGCAGCGCTGTATGGCGTTCGTTAATCATGCTGTTTCCACAGCTCGCGCAGCGCGCGTGGAAACGCACTCAAGCGCTCCCCCTGAACGCCGGCAACCGGACGATATAACTCATGCACCAGTGTGAGCAGGTCCTCGCCGGAGCGCTGTATGGCTTTGGCCTCATCGAGTCGGCCAGTGCAACCAAACGCTTCGAGCATGTAATCATGACAGGTTCGAATGAATTGATTCGGCACCGTGTCTCCGCCTGCATAATGCAGATCGTTGAGTGTCTGTTTGGTCTGTTCCCTGAACGCCCGGAAACGCACCATCAATGAAGTCAGTTCCGGATTTGGAATGGTTTGCTGCGCAGTTGTGATCTGTTGGGCCTTGTTCTGCGCTACTGCGTGCAAGGCCGCTGTCCCGGCAAGGTCGTTATCCGTCGCACCATTGGGCAGACTGCCGCCGTATTGCGGCAAGCACAGCTGCAAAGCGTCCGTCCCTTTCAATCCATCGTGCTCGGCCAAGGTTGCCACGCATAGGGGAAGCGGTGCGATACGCCTGCACGCAACACAGCCGGGCAATGGGCCATGACATGGCTGAATGCATCGGTACGCTTCGATATACGGGGGAAACCATTTAGTAACTGCGAGTCGAATTTGGTTCATGTCCAGCAACCAAAAATCGATGGTGCGTAATGCGGTTCCTTGGCGGGTGCGGTAGACGAAGGGGCGATCCATTACACTGCTGGCTTCATTGCCTGCGGAGTAACGATGTTTTCCCTGTTTCTCAAATGCCTGCTTGGGGCACTTGCTGTGTTGTTGATCGCGCTGGCCTCGCGCTCGCGCTATTTTTTCCTCGCCTGCCTGGTGCCGCTGTTTCCAACCTTCGCCCTGATTGCCCATTACGTCGTCGGCACCACGCGCACGGCAAGCGCACTGCAAACCACCGCGCTGTTTGGCCTGTGGTCGCTGGCGCCTTATGCGGCGTATCTGATTACGGTCTACTTTCTCAGTACCCGGCTACCCTTGCTGCCCACCTTGTGCCTGGCCACGCTGGTGTGGCTGATTTGCGCGGGGCTGATGCTGGGGCTTTGGTACCGGGTTTATCCATCGGCGGCATGAGTGTGCGAGCTGGCAGGCGTTGGCAGACGCCTTGATTCGGAATGAAGGGGCTTTTCCAGCCATGAACAAGCGGGGTGTCAGCACTTGACAACCCCCGGCGCATGCGCTGGTTGCCAGGATGTTTTATGCTATTCTTGTTCAAACTTCATGGACTTCAATCAGTGCATCCCTGGACGCCACCCTGCTCCAAGACTTTTTTTTACATTCCTCACCGCGCTCATTCCCCGCACGGCGCTGCGCCGGCTTGTGTCCAGTTCAGCGTCTGCGGCGCCGTACATGAATCAAGGCGCCGGGCGGACATTGAATGCGCGACGAAGCCAAATATGTCCCGCTTCTGTGCACTTCGGAAGAGGACGTCGGGGATATCGGCTACACCCGCTCGTTCCCCGGATCGCCGAATCTGAACCCGACTGCTGCAGACGCCCTGCCGGTGAAAATTTTCGACATGCTCATGTTGATGAACAGGCGCCGCCATTAACATTGCTTTAAAGTCTTCCTTATCTGCAATAACATGGTTTAACTTGAGGCAGAACAAACAGGCAGGCATGCATGCAAGGAACAATCCTCCTTTAAGATGCCCTACCTCTATCCGATGCGCCAACGCAGTATCAACTTTTACCTATGAAAACATTCCATTGCGATTGGTGTGGCCATCAGGTATTTTTTGAAAATACCCAGTGCGGCAACTGTGGCCGCATGCTCGGATACCAGCCGGAGCAGCACACCATCAGCACGTATGAACCAGCTGGCGACAACCAGTGGCGCAGCCTGAGTGCGACCACTTCAGGACAACTGTTCCGGCAATGCGTGAATTATTCGCTTGAAGGTGTCTGCAACTGGATGCTGCCGGCAGAATCGCCTGCTCACCTGTGCAGTTCATGCCAGCTCACGCGCGTCATTCCCGCACTCACGATCCCGAAAAACCGTGTCTATTGGCGCCGCCTGGAGGCCGCCAAACGCCGGCTGCTGTATTCATTATGGGAATTGCATCTGCAGCCGCAGCCAAAACATAATGGCTCACGCACTGGCATGAGTTTTGAATTTCTTGAAGGCAATCCGAATAAGCGTGTCATGACGGGGCACTTGAATGGCGTCATTACACTGAACATTGCGGAAGCCGATGGGGCCCATCGCGAAAAAACCCGCGAGCAGATGGATGAGCCCTACCGCACCCTGCTGGGCCATTTCCGTCATGAAAGCGGGCATTATTATTTTGATCAACTCATCGTTGGCACGGAATGGCATATGCCGTTTCGCGAATTGTTTGGCGATGAATCGGTGTCCTACAGCGAAGCCTTGCGTCTGCACTACCTCAATGGCCCATCGGCGAACTGGTCGCAATACTACATCAGCAGCTATGCCAGCTCTCATCCTTGGGAAGACTGGGCGGAAACCTGGGCGCATTACCTGCACATGATCGATACGCTCGATACCGCGTTTGCATGTGGTGTGACGGTCAAGCCGAAAAAAGCGCTTGAACCGGAATTGTCGATCGATGCGCGCCCGTTGCGCATCACGTCATTCGACAGCCTGATGTCGGACTGGTTTGCCCTGACCTATGTGCTGAACAGTTTGAATCGCAGCATCGGCATGCCCGACCCGTATCCATTCACCTTGTCGAACAAGGCGATGGAAAAACTCGAATTCATTCACAAGGTGATTCTTGCAAAGCGGGAAGCTTCGGTCGCCGACCTTCATCATGGCTAGGGATTCCCCACCCGGAGTTCGAACAGGCCAGCCCGACAAGGATCGGCGCGGCAACCGCGTCGTCTTGCGCATCGGCCTGCTGATCGTCTTTTCATGGTTCGTGATCGGCGGCCTGGGTCACTTCCTGGCGCCGCAGTTTTTCCTGAAGATCGTTCCGCCGCAACTGCCGCTGCGAATCGAGGCAGTGTATATCAGCGGCGCATTTGAACTTGCTGGCGCATTGGGACTTTGGTCACTGCGAAGCCGGCGTGCGGCATGCTGGGGATTGTTGCTGCTGACGGTCGCCGTCACCCCTGCCAATTTCTACATGTGGCAGCATCCAGAGTTGTTTCCTGCCATCCCTGAAGTGCTCTTGACTTTGCGCCTTTTCCTGCAGGCCGGTCTGATCTGGCTGATCTGGACCATCGGCATCAGGCAACGATAAGGGCTGGCTTTGCGGCAGCAAGGGCGGCCACCCTGCAGCGAAAACAAGCGGGTGGCGCGCCTGGAGACTGGCCGGCCCTTACAGCCGGCATTCAACTTTCAATGGGGACTCAGAACCGGTAGCTAGCACCCACACGCAGAACGGGATAGTACTTGTAGTCCCGGGCCTTGTCGTTGAGGTTGGCGTTTTCTGCCGCCACATCGTTTGTCAGCTGGGTACATTGTGCAACGGTCGGTAGAGCGCAGTTGCTGTGCGTAAGCGATGTGCTTGCCGAACCCATGAAATACACCCCGAGGTCGCCGGAAAAACTCCAGCCTTTTTGCACCGCGAATGGGTTGCCCCAACCAATGCCGAGATAAGGTGCAATCCGACGGAAATCGGCGCGGCCATCGAGATTGCCCAGACTGGCGGCGTTATACACGGTTCCGTTGAGCGTATAGGTGTTTTGCGTGTTCGACACACCATACGCATCGATCCTGGTGTTGTTATAGGCTAAACCACCGCTCAAGCGAAACAGGCTATCCGATGGATACCAGTCAACCAATGCATCAAACGTATTAAATTTCAACTTGAAATCATAATCGACGCTGCGCGTGCTGGCCGAGTGTGAATAATTGAAACCATTCACGCCGATGCGTGCATTGATATTGGGTTCGATCGGCATCGTCAGATGAACGCTTGCTCCTGTCGAACCCAGGGCTGGCGTCAGCGCCATTTCTGCCCGCACTGTCCCTGCAATGGAAAGTCCAGCTACCAGACTGCACGCCACGATGATTGTTTTCATTAAGCTCTCGAAATGGGTAGTCGTAAGATGTTCACGGATTTGCAAAAATGCAGTTTTGCGTGAATTGATTTTACATTCGGGGATATCCACACATCAACGAACTTCGTGGTTTGGTAATTTTCTAGCAAGCTTAAAAAACAACGTAGCAAAATGTTATCTCTGGCGCCGGGAGAGGAACACCGGTCACCGGCGATTTCCCTTCGGGTGAACGATCCGGTGGTTCATTCTGCACTTGAGTCAGGCTGCGGGCGTCTGCATGCATTTCTCGAACCACGCAGCGAGCAGTGTCTTCGTTGACGTTCGACATTTTGGTCTGCAAGCATTTGCGCACGGATATGGCTGCCAAGTCGGTACGATGGCCGATCACTGCCTCCTGGTTGAACAGGCGTTGCGCTGCACAGGTACAGCATGGCGTCGGATTTGGACGACAATGTTCTTTAGCCGGTACAGCGCTCGAACATATGTTCAGGCATCAGGCCACTGCGTTGCGACGGTGGAACCAAGGCAACCGGTGCTGCATACGCTTTCCTTGTATTGTCTGCCGGGTTGCCAACGATCTTGCGCAATGCAAGATCGAAAAACCAACCAAGGCGGATATTTCCTCCTCAAATCCTCACGATGCTCGTGGCGCATTGAAAAACTTCATTTTCAAAAATGACACGACATCTTGATGAAATGCTACATCGCGAGCATGTTGATCCGATAACGAAATTGTTTTTTCAAGTCTTTTAGTGCAAATTTGTGGCGAAAAGTCGCCCAAATTGTGAATTCCCCACACATCATTATTACTTCTTGGAAATTATTTTTGCTATAGTTGTGTTCAACTAAACAGGCAACCTGATATTTCTGTGCAGCCAACGCCGGGGCTGCCGAGAAAATATTGCAGACAATTTAACGCCCGGTCATGAACGCCATTTATCGATTAATCTGGAGTAAAGTCGCGAATGCCTGGGTTGCGGTTGCGGAGTCCACCCGTACGCATACCAAGAGTTCATCCGCCGGCGTGGCCAGCCTGTCGGTGGCGCTTTCGATTACCGTCCTGTCGCCGCTCGCCCATGGCGCACCGGCAAATGGTGTGGTGGTATCGGGCAGCGCGTCGGTTGTCCAGTCCGGTGCCACAACAACGATCAACCAGACCAGCAAGAATGTCTCGCTGAACTGGAACAGCTTCAATATCGGTAGCGGCGAGACTGTCAACTTTCTGCAACCAACGGCCACCAGCCTGGCGATCAATCACATCACTGGCGGCAGCGCCACGCGAATCCTTGGCAATATCAATGCCAATGGCCAGCTTTATCTGATCAACCCTGGCGGCATCCTGTTTGGCCAATCGGCGCAAGTCAATGTCGGCGGCCTGATCGCTTCCTCCCTCGACCTGGTCGGCGAGGGCGAAGGTACGGTCCACAAATTCAGTGGCACTGGCAGCGGCAGCATTGTCAATCAAGGTACGCTGCGCGCAGCCAATGGCGGCTATATTGGTCTGCTTGGCAACCAGGTCAGCAACCAGGGCACGGTCACGGCCCGCCTTGGCACGGTTGCCCTGGCAGCCGGCAGCGCCGTGACCCTGACGTTCAATGAGGCCAGCCTGGTCAACATCCAGGTTGACAAGAGCACCTTCGATACGCTGGTCGAAAACAAGAGCGTGATCGTGGCTGATGGCGGCCTGGTGCTCATGTCGGCCGGCGCGCGCGACAGCTTGCTTGGCAATATCACCAACAATAGCGGCATCATTGAAGCCCGTTCTGTGGAAAACCGCAATGGCAGGATCGTGCTGTCTTTAAGCGGCCCCTCCGGCAAGACCAGCATTACCGGCACAATCGATGCATCGTCCGCCACAAGCTCCGGCGGCACCATTGCCGTTGGCGGCAATGCCATCGAATTGACGGGCGCCAAGCTCGACGCCAGCGGCGCCTTGGGCGGCGGCAGCATTACGGTCGGCGGTGGTCTGCACGGACAGGCAATTGCCGACAGCACCACGGCCAACTCGGTAACAGTTGACGCCGCCAGTACCCTGAGCGCGGCATCGAATGCCGGCGGCAATGGCGGCCAGGTCGTGGTATGGTCAAATCAGCATACCCGTTTTGACGGCAGTATCGATGCCCAGGCCAAAGGCAACAGCGGCAATGGTGGAAACGCGGAAGTTTCGTCTGCCGGGGTGCTTGATTATCGCGGCAATACCAATTTGCTTGCCTTGGCGGGCACCACCGGCACGCTGCTGCTCGACCCTTACGACTTGACCATTTCAGGTTCGCCATCGAGTGGCGTCAGTGGCTCTGCAGCATCAGGCAATAGTTCAATTCTCAATACCGACACGCTGCAAAGCAACCTGGCCTCTGCCAGCGTCGTGGTCTCCACCGGCAGTTCCGGAACGCAGAGCGGCAACATTACCGTTGCCGACCGGGTGCAATGGAACGCTGCCACCACATTGACCCTCAACGCCGCCGGCTCCATTGCCATCAATGCACCCGTGGTGACCACCTCCACTTCCGGTGGCCTGACCCTGACGGCCGGAGCCGGCCAGACCATCAGCGCTACGGGCGCCGTGAATGTGGGTGTGTTCACACTGACCCAAGGCAACTGGATACAGAACACGGCCAGCCTGCCGGAATTCACGGCCGGCAGTTTCACCGTCGGCAGCACGGCAAGTTTTCTGCGTGCCAGCGGCGGCACCGGCGCAGCTGCCACACCGTGGCTGCTTTCGGACATCTATGGCTTGCAAGGCATGGGCACTTCGACTGCCTACCTGGCTGGTAATTATGCGTTGGCAGCAAATATCGATGCGAGTACGACCGGCACCTGGAATGGAAATGCCGGGTTCGCACCCGTCGGGTCCTCGAGCACTCCTTTCACAGGGACATTGAAAGGTCAAAACTACAGCATCCTCAATCTTTCAATCAATCAGCCAAGCCTGACGACAGGAATCG
>JBPBPY010000039.1:0-14490 GCA_050954505.1 Janthinobacterium lividum | reverse complement strand
AACATGGCCCAAGCGGAGACAAGCATGGCTGACTCGCATGGCGTTAATGCGCCCTTCCACGACATGGCAAACTTCCTGCAACCGGATCATCCGGCAGAGCAGCATGCCGATCTGCTGGTGGCAGCCAGCCACACGCAAGCCCAGGCCCATCCTGGCCAGGGCACTATCGGGATGGCGGCGCCGACCGGGCACAACCCCGGTGGCCAAGGCCGGCCAGCCCGGCAGCGTGGCCCCACCCTGCAACAACTCGACACTGGCGACCCGTTGATGCGGCGCGCACTGGACCAGGTCGCGCGGGTAGCCGGTCGCGACATTGCCATCCTGATCACTGGCGAAACCGGCACGGGCAAGGAGTTGCTGGCTCAGGCCATTTACCATGACTGTGCCCGGGCCGGCGCGCCATTTTGCGCCGTCAACTGTGCCGCAATTCCGGAAACGCTGATCGAGTCCGAACTGTTCGGTTATGACGAAGGGGCATTTACCGGCGCGCGCAGGAAAGGCAGCCGCGGCAAGATCCTGCAAGCCCATGGCGGCATCTTGTTCCTTGATGAAATCGGTGACATGCCGCCAAGCCTGCAGGCGCGTCTGCTGCGGGTATTGCAGGAGCGTGAAGTTACGCCCCTGGGCAGCCAGCGCGCAATTGCCATCGATGTCGTCCTGGTCTGTGCCACCAACCGCAACCTGCGTTCGCTGATCACGCAACAGCTGTTTCGCGAAGACCTGTATTACCGCCTCAACGGACTGGTCGTGAAGTTGCCGCCACTGCGCCAGCGCAGCGACATCGATACCCTGGTCGAGCGCATGCTCGCCGGGCAGCACGATCCTGCCGGCAAGCCCAGCCGCACGCCGGCCCGGCCTGGCCAGCAACAGGGCTACACTGTTTCGGCGCCGGTCATGGCATTGCTGCGGCAGCATCCCTGGCCGGGCAACCTGCGCCAGCTGGCCAACCTGCTGCGCACGGCCTGTGCCATGACGGGCGAAGACGGTGATATCGGCATTGAACACCTGCCGGAAGATTTTCTCGAAGACCTTGCCGGCCTAGCCGTTGGTGACAACACTCTTGACCACGACAACCGTCGCGGCAATGGCACAGACGCCGCCTGCTTGCGTTTGCACGGCAGCGGCGCTGCCGCTGATTCTGGCACTGGCACTGGTATCGAGCGTTGCAGCGGCAGTGGCAATGAGCGCGGTTCCGACGCCCGCGCGGCGGCGCCGCCCATGCTGAAAATGGATGAAACGCGCGCGCAGCTGATCGAAAACGCCCTGGCGCGCTTTGAAGGAAACATCTCTGCAACAGCCAGGGCGCTGGGCATTTCGCGCAACACGGTGTATCGGCAGCGCGCCGCTACTGATACCCATGCAAAAGCATGGCGCTGAATGCCTGCACCGCTTCAGGTGACGCCCTGGCGCTGGCGGTCGCCTTCGGTCAATGCTGCCGGCAAGGCGGCAAACTCTGCATCGGTAAACAGCCGCGAGCGCGTCAGGAAGCGACGGCCCGTGCCGTTATCGAGTGAAAACATGCCTCCCATGCCATCGACCACATCGATGATCAGTTGCGTGTGGCGCCAGTATTCGAACTGGTCGGCGCCCATGTAGAACGGTATGCCGTCGAGGTCGCCAAGCCATACATCGGCGTCGCCGACCTGGAAGTCGCCGGCGGCATAACACATGGGCGTGCTGCCGTCGCAGCAGCCGCCCGACTGGAAAAACATCAGCGCACCATGCTGGCGTTTCAAGTGCGCGAGAAACGCCAGCGCTGCGGGCGTTGCCACTACCCGCGCCAGGTCTGCCGCCGGCATCAGAAAAACCCCATGGCTTTCGGGTTGTAGCTCACCAGCAGATTCTTGGTTTGCTGGTAATGATCGAGCATCATCTTGTGGTTTTCCCTGCCGATGCCAGACTGCTTGTAGCCGCCGAACGCAGCATGGGAAGGATACAGGTGATAACAATTGGTCCACACCCGGCCGGCCTGGATGTCGCGTCCAATGCGAAACGCCCGTGAACCATCGCGGGTCCAGAGTCCGGCACCCAGGCCGTACAGGGTATCGTTGGCAATCTCGATGGCATCGGCTTCGTCCTTGAACGTGGTCACCGACACCACGGGGCCGAAGATCTCTTCCTGGAAAATGCGCATCTTGTTGTTGCCTTCGAAAATCGTCGGCTTGACATAGAACCCGTCGGCCAGGTCGCCGCCCATGCGGTTCTGTTCGCCGCCGGCGAGGACCTTGGCGCCCTCCTGCTTGCCGATGTCCAGGTAAGCGAGAATCTTTTCCAGCTGCTCTTGCGAAGCCTGCGCGCCAATCATGGTTGAAGGGTCGAGCGGATTGCCCTGCTTGATGGCCGCCACCCGGGCGATGGCGCGTTCCATGAAGCGTTCATAAATCGATTCCTGCACCAGCACGCGCGACGGACAAGTGCATACTTCGCCCTGGTTGAGCGCAAACATGGCGAAGCCTTCCAGGCATTTGTCGAAAAAATCATCATCGGCATCCATGACATCGGCAAAGAAGATATTCGGCGACTTGCCGCCCAGTTCCAGCGTGACCGGAATCAGGTTTTGCGACGCATATTGCATGATCATGCGGCCGGTACCGGTCTCGCCGGTGAAGGCAATCTTGGCGATGCGCTTGTTCGAGGCCAGCGGCTTGCCGGCTTCCAGTCCAAAACCGTTGACGATGTTGACCACGCCCGGCGGCAGCAGGTCGGCAATCAACTCCATCAATACCATGATCGAGGCCGGGGTCTGTTCAGCCGGTTTCAGCACCACGCAGTTGCCTGCCGCCAGTGCCGGTGCCAGCTTCCACACCGCCATCAGAATCGGGAAATTCCACGGGATGATCTGGCCGACCACGCCGAGCGGTTCGTGGAAATGATAGGCGTAGGTATCGGCATCGAGCTCGGCAATCGAACCTTCCTGGGCGCGGATGACGCCGGCGAAATAACGGAAATGGTCGATGGCCAGCGGAATGTCGGCAGCAGTGCTCTCGCGGATCGGCTTGCCATTGTCGATGGTCTCGGCGGTTGCCAGCACAGCCAGGTTTTCTTCCATGCGATCGGCAATCTTGTTGAGAATGCGCGAGCGCTCCGTGGTCGAGGTCTTGCCCCAGGCTTTTTTCGCTGCATGGGCGGCATCGAGCGCCAGTTCGATATCTTCGGCGCTGGAACGGGCAATTTCGCAAAATGCCCTGCCGATGACGGGACTGATGTTTTCGAAATACTGGCCCTTGACGGGCGCCACGAATCGTCCGCCGATGAAATTGTCGTAGCGTTCCTTGAACGGGCTTTTGATACCGAGCTTGTTGATGTCCGAGAGATTCATGTCGTCTTCCTCCGTCGATGGTTGGATGGGTCTTTGCCCATTTGTTTCGACGCAATCCCTGTGCCAGGCTGCTTTCGCAGCGGCCAGGATTGAAGGCGCAGCACGGCCGTGCAACAACTGTTGCGTAAATGAACAACCGGCCTGTTCCACTGTTCCATTGTTGAACAGTGCATCCGGCCGGTTTGTGATGCAGGCTGGATGGACCAGCCTTGATTTTTACAGCCCTGGCTGCGGCGCTGCCTGGTTGGCATCAGGCAGCGCCGCCCGGGCCGCAGCCATGTTCAGAACATGGTACGCACGCCGGCAAACAGCCGCCGCCCCGCCGCCGCTTCGTAGTAGCGGCCGTTGGCGTCGTTGACGATCACCGAGCCGGCGTAGGTGCGGTCGAACAGGTTATCGATGCGGCCGAAGACGAACAGCCTGGTGCCGCCGACCTTGATTTCATAACCGCTGCGCAGGTTGAAGATGGCGTAGCCAGGCGCTGCTTCGCTGTTGGCATCGTTGACATAGACTTTGCCGTCAACGCGCATTTCCAGTGCCACCTTGAGCGCTTCACCCAGGCGTTTTTCCACTTCGGCATACAAGCTCTCGCGGGGTGCGCCAGGCAGGCGGTTGCCTGCTGCTACCTGCGAGCTGGCATTGCTGTAACCGGACTTGAAGCGGGCATCGAGAAGGGTATACGCCAGCCTGGCTTGCCAGCTGTGCCAGGCGGCATTCCACGACAGTTCGGCACCGCGCCGCTGGGCCCGTCCGGCATTCTGGTAGGTGGCGCGCCCGCCGCTGGACTGCGCCACGATTTCATTGCGGCTTTCGGCATCGAAGATGGCCGCTTCGAAGCGCTGGATGCCGGCATTGACCTTCACGCCAAGCTCAGCCTGGGTGCTTTTCGACGGTTGCAGGGAAAAATTCGGTCCTGGCAACCCATCCGGCCGATACGCGCTCTCGGCCAATGTCGGCGTCTCGAAGCCGGTGCCGACGTTGGCATACACATTGACGCTGTCGGCGGCATGCCATACCAGTCCAAGCACCGGGCTGGTGTTGTGGAACTCGGCCTTGCCGCTGGTGCTGCTGGCGGCAGGATTGAAATGATCATCGAAGCCAAAGCGCACGCGGCTGTGGCGCACGCCGGCCGTCACATCCCAGGCCGGCGACAGGCCCAGTGCGGCCTGGGCAAAGACGTCGGTGTTGCGCGCGGTGTCATCTTCATCACGCCGCAACAGGCCGTCGGTGCCGGCCAGATTGTCGAAGCCGCGACGGTGTTCATCGAGCTGGTCGGCCTCGGCACCGACGGTCCAGCGCAGCGGCATGCCGGCCAGGGTGGTCTTGTGGGTCCAGTTCAGGCCCACGCCGCCATAGGTGCGGTCCAGATCGACCACGCCATTGGCCTGGAATGCCAGTTTCTGGTTGACCTTGCGCGCGCCGTCATACAACCGCGCATTGATCGAATCGGCTGCCGAGAAGCGGTGATCGAGCACCAGGCCGAGTTGTTGCTGGGTGATGGTCTTGCTGGTGTTGAACGTCAGCGCTGCCGGAATCACCTGGCGCGCATTGGCATCGAAGGCCGCGCGCGTCAAGCCGAGCGGATCCTGCGAGAGCGGCTGGTCGAAGCTGTTGAACACTGCTGTGACGGTGGTATCGCTGGACGGCTTGGCGACGAGCTTGGCATTGAACTGGGTCCGTTCGGCTGCGCTGTGATCGCGGTAGCCATCGGTGGCGTAATGGCTCAGGTCGACCAGCGCGCCCAGCGTCTCGGTGCCGCCCGCCAGGCTGGCACCTTCCTCGCGCTGGTTGTTCGAGCCGGCGCCGAAGGTGAGCCCCAGTTGCGGGCGCGTGGTCAACGGTGGCTCGCGTGTGAAGACCTGGAGCACACCACCGGCGGCATTGCCATACAGCTGCGCCAGCGGCCCGCGCAACAATTCGATGCTGCGCGCCGACGACAGGCTGGCCGTGGCAGCCTGACCCTGGCCGTCCGGCATGGTGGCGGGAATGCCGCCGATGATCAGGCGCACACCGCGCACGCCGAAGGTCGAGCGGGTACCGAATCCGCGCACCGAGATCTGCAGGTCCTGGGCATAGTTTTGCCGCTCGCGCACCTGCACGCCCGGCACGGCGGACAGCAGTTCAGAGAGGTTCACCAGTGGCGTGGCCAGGCGCATCGGGTCTACCGTTACCGCATCGATGGCTGCCGGTGTATCGAAGCGGGTCTGCGCCGAACGGCTGGCACTGACGACCACTTCGTCAAGCTGTGCTTCCTGTGCCAGTGCCGCCGGTGGGCAGCATGCCAATGGCGACAGCAGCATCAAGGCATGCCAGGATGGAAAACGCCGCTTGTGCAATCCGCCAAATGATGCGGTAGATGTGCCTGCCGATGTGATTGCCGATTTGACTGCGGATGTGACTGCGGATGTACGTGCAGATGTGTCTGACAGCCGGCCAGCAATTGACCGTGGCAGTCGAAGTGGCAGCAAGACGGCAAGGGCGCCATCGGCGCCGTCTTCCTGCGCGCGGGGACCTGTGCTGCCTGCCAGCCAGCGCTTGGCAGGCGGTTTGTTTCGTGCCATGGTGTGTTTCCATTGGAAAATACAGGGCTGCTACAGCAGCATGTTGACCAGGTATAAGAAGTGAATTAAAAATTTGCTAAGTATTAACGCGTATGGGTTACTATGCGCATGTTGTTAATTAGCTCATTACATGATTTATTGTGTGATAGTTCAACTTCAACAACGGGCGAGACTGCATAAGTTTTCGAACCATGCGAAAATACACTATTTATTTTAGTTATAACATTGAATTCAGGCATTTTTAACAAGGCTTGCGCAGTATTGGCCGGTCGGCACGCTCGCATGTCCAGCTTGAAATTCTACTTTCGGTTTTTACACTGACGATCACTTCCCGTTAAAATTCCAACGGTCTGTTTTTTTACTTGGCAATACTATTGCTTTGAGTAAATATTTCGTGTACGTTGGAGCATCGAAACGTTAAAATCATTTCAACCAATAAAAAAAGCAGCGACCAATTTATGACCGATATTGAATCAATGGGCTTCAACCCGGATGACTATTGCTCAACCAGCGACGCTGCGCGCGTGCTGGGCGTGTCGTTGCGGACCATCCAGACCTGGGTCGAGAGCGGCGCGCTGCATGCCTGGAAAACGCCGGGTGGCCATCGCCGCATCACCGTCAAATCGCTCAAGAAGATGATCGATGAACGGCTCGGCAATACCCCTGCGCCAGTTGCGGCTGAAGCACCGGTTCCTGGCAAGGATCAGCCCTACAAGATCCTCATGGTCGATGATGACCAGAACATGCTGCGTTTGCTGAAACTGCATCTGTCAGGATGGGACCTGCCGCTGACGCTGGAGACTGCCGTCAATGGCGTCGATGGTTTGCTCAAGATCGGCAAGGACAAGCCGGATTTGCTGATCACCGATTTGACCATGCCGGAAATCGACGGCTTCGGCATGATCCGCACACTGCGTGAAAATCCCCTGTACGCTGAAATGCCGATCATCGTCATCAGTGGCCTGGATGAATCCGCTCTCAAAAGTGGTGGTTTGCCACGTGACATTCCGTCATTTACCAAGCCGGTGCCTTTTGATGAACTGTATATCGTGTTTTCGGCTTTGTTACGCAAAACATTCCCGCAATTGCAACAGGCCTCAGCCTGATCGAAGGGTGGAAATCTGCCCGGCGGGAAATGCCTGCCGACCTCTGGTTTCCAGGATTTACAAAAAGTAATAGCGTAACAGACCCGTAATAAAAAGAGCAAAAAAATGGTGACTTCGGTCACCATTTTTTTGCTCTTTTTTTCTGGCTGCTGCCACATTCCGTCTCGCATTTCACCTTGCGTTTCACTTGCGTTTGACCCCGCATTTCCGTCTCGCATTCCACCTGCGATTCCGCCTCAAATTCCTTCTTTCTTCCGCTGCGCCAAGCCCTGCGTCAAGCAGGCATCCACCTGCCAGCTTTCCTCTTGCAAACATCATCGGCCGGCCTGCTTTAACCGCATGCCGCCGATGCAAACCTGACACCCTCCACTTACCTGTTCGACAATTTGTGTCCTTACGGAATTATTTGTTTCATTGACATCGTTTAAGCGTTTTACACAGCGCAGGCAGGCGAGAAATTCTTGTCATGCTGTCCCCACCTCGGAACAAGGACTTCAGCAGGACAAAGCCGATCTGGTCGCCATTCCTGCCCGCGAATCCAGTCAGCTGTGGCATTTCTGCCAAGGATATTCATCAACCATCTGTGCTGATTAGAAATATTTCTTCACAGAAATTGAAAACATTGATAAACTTTGAAAACGATATAAACGAAACAAACACTTTAAACGGTGAAAATGATGAAAAAGATAGCCTCTCTGGTTTTCCTCAGTTTGTCGATGGCAACAGCGCATACCAGTGCAGCCCTCGAGGCAGGCAAGGAGGTGATTGTCAAGCTCACCGTGCAAAAGGTCCAGCGTCAAAAAGATGGCAGTGAAATCCTCGGCAAGGCAGATGCCGCACCCGGTGACACCGTTCAATACCAAGTGCTGTATGCCAACGAGGGCAAGGCTGCGGTACACCAGCTGCTGGCCACATTGCCGATTCCGGCACCAAATATGGAATACCTGCCCGGCAGCAGCAGCCCACCCAACCCCGAAGCCAGCATCGATGGCAAAACCTTTGGCGCCATGCCGCTGAAACGGGAGGTCGTCGCAAGCGACGGCTCCCGACGATGGGAAAGCGTGCCGGTGGCAGACTACCGCTTCCTGCGATGGCAAGTCGGCGAACTCCCCGCAGGCAAAAGTTTCACCGTCAGCGCACGGATGAAATTGACCAAGGATCCCGAACCAGGACAGGCAGGCAAACCATGAAAACCGCAACCACATCCGATACCGCGACAGCGCGCACGCATCAGTCCCGTATCCACCTGCTCAGGGCCGCGCTGGTGCTGGCAAGCACCGCTCTGGCGCTGTTTGCCAGCAACCATGCCGGTGCTGCCACGGCTGCCGGCTCGGCAATTTCCAATCAGGCGCTGGCAACCTATGTCGATTCGGCGTCGACCAGTCGCAGCGTCACCTCGAACACCGTCATGACCACGGTACAGCAGGTCGGTGCGCTGACCATTGCCGCCAACGGCGCAAAGAATGTCGGCCCGGGACAAGTGGCCAGCTATCCACACACCATCACCAACACCGGCAACGGCACCGATACGTTCACGCTGTCGGCCTCCAATACCGGTGGTTTCGGCTATCCCGCCGTGCAGTTCTTTGTCGACGCCAATGGCGACGGCATTGCCGACAACGCCACACCAATCACCAGTACCGATGCCATCGCGCCTGGCGCCACCTTCAAGTTCGTCGAAGTGGCCACCGTGCCAGCGGCCACAGCAGCCGGCGCGACCAACACCATTACCGTGACGGCGACCAGCCAGTTCACCCCGTCTTCAAGCGCGACCAATACCGATACCACTACGGTGAGTTCGGTGTCGACGGTGGACATCACCAGCAACTCGGCCGGCAGCAATGCACCAGGTGCCGGCCCCGGACCGGAAGCCACTGCAGTGACCACCAATACCGTCAATCCGGGTTCGACCACGCGGTTTACGATGTACCTGAACAATCCCGGCAATGCGTCCGATTCGTTCTTGCTGGCAGCCAGCACCGATGGCTCCTTTGGTACCACAACCCTGCCCTCCGGCTGGACCGTGGTCTTCAAGGACGCCGGCGGCAGCATCATTACTTCAGCCAGCGTTGGCGCCGGCAGCAATGCCGTGGTGTATGCCGATGTAACCGTCCCCGGCGGCGCCGGCACGGCAGTAACCGACCTGTATTTCCGCGCGCTGGGCAATACCTCCGGTTCCAGTGACCGCATGCATGATGCCGTCAATGTCGTTCCCGCGCAGGTGCAAACCGCCATCGTGATCACGCAGGCTCTCGACTCGGATTGCGACGGCATTCCCAATGGAGCCTATCAGCAGACGCCGATCACGACCGGTGCCGTGCCGGGCGCCTGCATTCGCTACCGCATTACCACCACCAACATCAGCTCGACTACGGTGACGTCGGTGGTGGTCTACAACAACGTGCCCTTGTTCTCGGTGTACGCCGCCGCCCCCCATCCAGCCATTACCTCGGCAGGCACCTTCACGCAAACGCCGGCGGACGGCAGCGCCGGCAATTTCATCGTCAATGTCGGCACCATGACCGCCGGCCAGGTCAACGTGGTCGAGTACGGCGTCAAGATCGTCCAGTGATGCCGACTGGCCACGCTTCCCAACCCATCTAATCAGGAACCCCATGTTCTCGCGCCTGCATCACCTGGTCCTTTACCTCACGACGATTCTCTTGCTGAGCATGGTCGTGACCGGTGATGCGCGCGCGGCGGCGGGAACCATCGTCAACCAGGCCTCGCAGTCGTACTTCGATACGGTCGTCAACAAGAACCTGACGCTGCAATCGAATACGGTCAAGGCGATCGCGCCGGCGTCGATTCGTTACTACACCAACGAAAAATTCACCACCACGCCCACGGCCTCCGGACTGGGTGGCGCATTCTTCATCGAGGTCAGCGCCCCGGGCTGCAACCTCGATCCGAATGTGATCGACAAGATCCGCTTTTCGGTGACCTCGAAAATGACCGGCGATGTCGAATGGTACAACGTCACCGAAACCGGCACCGACACCTCGGTATTTCGTCTGGTGGCATGGAACCACGACGTCAGCAGTGGCCAGTCGGCGGTTGCCGGCAACCAGATGGTGGGTGCAATGAAAAACGACGTCCTGACCGCCCGTCTGGATGGCTGCGGGCCGGCAATCGAAGCGACCCTGCTGATCGATCCGGCCGGCGTGGTCTATGACAGCCGCAGCAACCTGCCGCTGGCAGGCGCCGTGGTCACCCTCATCGACATCAGCGGTGCAGGCAACGGCGGCGCTGCCGGTGCGGCGGCCACCGTGTTCGATTTCGACGGCGTCACCGCCCGGCCAAGCACCGTGACCACCGCTGCCGATGGCCGTTTCGAATTTCCCAAGGTCGCTGCCAGCCGCTACAAGCTGGTCATCACACCGGCTCCGAGCTACAGCTTTCCATCCCGACTGGGCGCGGCCGAACTGCCGGCCGATCGCCTGACGCACGCCAGCGGTTCCTACGGCGGTGAATTCGCCGTCGACGCCAGTACCGGCGCGGTGATCCTCGATGTGCCGCTCGATCTCGACAGCAGCGGCCTGCTGGTGGAGAAAACCGTCTCGCGTACGGTGGCCGAAGTCGCTGACTTCATCGACTATACCGTCACGGTGCGCAACAACGGCAAGGTCTTGCTGCGCAATATTGCCCTGCGCGACCAGCTGCCGGCCGGTTTTCAATATGTGCGCAACTCGCTACGGATCAACAACGCGGCAGCGGCCGACCCGCTGCCTGGCCAGGGTACCGAATTGCTGTATCCGGTGGGCGACCTCGATGCCGGCGTCTCCACCATCCTGACATTTCGGGTCAAGCTCGGACCGGGTTCGCTGGAAGGCGACGGCATCAGCCGCGGCCAGGCCAGCAGTGCAGCGCCGATCATCAAGGTCAGCAACAATTCGATTGCCAAGGTCACGGTGCGCGCCGGCGTCTTCAGCAGCAAGGGTTTCATCATCGGTGCGGTCTACCTTGACTGCAACGGCAACAAGCTGCATGACCTGGGCGAGCCTGGCATTGCCGGCGTGCGCATCCTGATGGAAGATAGCACCTCGGCGCTGACCGACATGGATGGCAAATACAGCTTCAGTGAAGTCACCGCGCGCACCCATGTGCTCAAGCTCGATGCCAGCACGCTGCCGGCCGGCGCCATCGAGGGCGAAGGCAACCATACGCGCTTTGCCGACCTCAAGAACGGCGAATTGTTCAAGGCCGAATTCGATATTGGCGGTTGCAGCGACGCCGTCAAGGCCGAGGTCGCCGCGCGGCGCCTGGCAATCCAGAAGAGCGGCCGGTTCGGCGTCACGATGCCAACCGCATTGGCCATTCCCGCTGCCGGCAACGCGGCCGCCCGCGGCACGCCCTCGGCATCGTCTTCCGCTATCGCCGCTGCTACGGCAATGGGCGCCAACGGCATGCAGCCGGCGTCGGCAGCGGGCTTGACACCAGGCGTAGCGTCAAGCCAGCTTGCAGCGTCCTCTTCACTGGCCAATGGCGCACCGATCGGCGCACCGAATGGCGCCCTGAACGCACCGGCGCAGGCACAGGGGACCTTTGCCGCCGCCGGAGCGCCGGCAAGCGAAGAAATGCGCATTGCCCCGGAGCTCGACAACAGGCTCGACTTCATCAGCCTGGCCGATGGCGCCGTGCTGGGCCAGGCGCAAACGCCGGTGCGCATCAAGGGCATGGCCGGAGCGAGCTTCGAGCTGGCGGTCAACGGTGTGGTCGTTCCCGGCAACCGCGTCGGCCGCAAGATGCGCATTGCAGATCGCCAGCTGGAAGTCTGGGAGTACATTGGCATCAACCTGCAGCCGGGCCACAACGTGCTGGAAGTGTTCCAGGGCGATGGGTTCGGCAACGCGCGTGGCAGCAAGCGCATTGCCGTGACCGCACCAGGCAACGGCGCCATCCTCACGCTGTCCACCCCCAGGCTCGACATTGCCGCCGATGGCAAGACGCTGGTGCGCTTTGCCGTCACCCTTACCGATGCCGCCGGCGTGGCAGTGCGCGCTGCCACCCCGCTGACGCTGGAAGCCAGCCGCGGCATCTGGCAGCATGCCGATATGGAACCCAGGGAACTGGGCGTGCAAACCACGCTCAACGAGGGCAAGGGTGAATTCCTGCTGCAGGCGCCAGGCGAAGAAGGGGAAGCACTGGTACGCGTGAGGAGCGGCACCGCCGTGCAGGAAATGAAGATCTATTTTGTACCGGACATGCAGCCGATGATTGCCGCCGGCTTGATCGAAGGGATGATCAACGTGCGCCATTTCAACCGCAATGCCCTGGCACCGGCACGCAGCGATGACGGCTTCGAAGACAGCCTGCGCAATTTTTCGCGCACCTTGGGTGGCAATGCCGACGCCCAAGGCCGCGCAGCCCTGTTCATCAAGGGCAAGATCAAGGGCGACTATCTGCTCACGCTCGGGTACGAGTCGGAAAAGGAAAAGGACCAGAAGCTGTTTCGCGACATCAATCCGAACGCATACTATCCGGTCTACGGCGACGGCTCGGCCCATGCCTTCGATGCACAGTCGGCCAGCAAGCTGTATGTGCGCATTGCCAAGGACCGCAACTGGCTGCTGTATGGCGACTTCACTCCGCCAGCGGCGACACCGGCACGCAACCTCGGTTCCTACAATCGCAGCCTCAACGGCCTGCGCGAACATCTGGAAAACCAGCGCGGCAGCGTCGATGCCTTTGCCAGCCGCGACAGTACCCGCCAGGTGATTGCAGAAGTGCGCGCCAATGGCACCTCCGGCCCCTACCAATTGCCGCAACGTCCGCTGATCATCAACAGCGAGCAGGTTGAAATCCTGGTACGCGACCGCAACCAGCCTTCCCTGATCATCAGCAGCACGCCGCAGGCCCGCTTGCAGGACTATGAAGTCGAACCGCTGTCGGGCACGGTGCTGTTTCGCGCCCCGGTCGCCAGCCTCGACCCCGAGCTCAACCCGGTGTCGATTCGCGTCACCTATGAAGTCGACCAGGGTGGCTCGACCTTTCTGGTGGCGGGTGCATCGGGCCAGCTCAAGCTGAGCGAAAATGTTGAAATCGGCGGCAGCTATGTTACCGACCGCAATCCGCAGGACCCGGCCAGCATCAAGAGCGTGAATGCCACCGTCAGGCTGGCCGAGCGCACCAGCGTGATCGCCGAAGCGGCGCAAACCGACAAGGCCAGCATTGGCAGCGGCCGTGCCGAACGCATTGAACTCACCCATGTCGATGGCAAGCTCGAGGCCAAGGTCAGCGCTGCGCGTGCCGATGCCCTGTTTGAAAACCTGTCTTCGACGCTTGGCCGCGGCCGCACCGAAGCCTCGGCCCGCGCCGCCTATGCTGTCAATGACAGCACCAAGGTCGCCGTCGAGGCGATCCACACCGGCGACGTGGTCACCGGTGCGGCGCGCGATGGCGTGCTGGCTGGCGTGGCACTGCGCATGGACAGCGGTATCCAGGTCGAAACCGGCGTGCGCCGCACCCATGAAACCGCACCCGACGGTGTGACGCTGGGCAGCCCCGACACCACCAGCGTGCGCGTCAAGGTCACCGCACCGGTGCCGAACATGCCTGCAGCGCGCGTCTTCGGTGAAGTCGAACAGGATGTCGTGCATGCCGACCGCAAGGTCATTGCCATTGGCGGCGACTACCAGTTGAACAATGGCGGACGCCTGTATGGACGCCATGAATTGATCAGCAGCCTGGGCTCGAACTATGCCTTGAACGACAGCCAGCAGCGCAACGCCACGGTGATCGGCCTGGACGCCGACTACATGCGCGACGGCCGGGTATTTTCCGAGTACCGCGCCCGCAACGATTTCACCGGTCCGGTTGGTGAAGCAGCCATCGGCTTGCGCAACCTGTGGCAAATCCAGGACGGCGTGCGGGTCGGCACCAGCTTCGAACGCGTGCAGGTCATCGACGGCGACCGCGCCAACCAGGGCATTGCACTGACGACGTCGATCGAACTCAACACCGATCCGAACTGGAAAGCCACGGCCCGCGCCGAGGCACGCCGCACCGACGCCAGCCAGGGTTTGCTCAATACCACCGGCCTGGCCTGGAAGCTCAACGAAGAACTGACTTTCCTGGGCAAGACCACCGTCACGGTGCAGCAGGACCGCATTGCCGGCAGCGAACGCATCGATGCACTGATCCAGACGGGCGTGGCCTACCGCTCGCAGGAAACGCTGGGCATCTCCGGTCTGGCCAAATATGAATTCCGCCTCGAGCGCGACAGCGGATTTGCCGATATCGCCCGCATGGTGCACGTAATTGCCGCCAACATGAACTACCAGCCTGTACGCGACACAATCTATACTGTGCGCTACGCCGGCAAGATCGTCAGCGACCGTTCAGGTGGGCTCGACAGTCACGACAGCGCCCATCTGCTTGGCCTGCGCGTGCGTCAATCGATTGGCCGTGACTACGACGCCAGCCTGATTGCGCAGATGATGGCCAACGGTGGCTTCGACACGCGCCAGTATGGGGTTGGCGTCGAAGGCGGCTATCGCGTGCG
>JBPBPY010000481.1:0-14761 GCA_050954505.1 Janthinobacterium lividum | reverse complement strand
TTCCTATGCAGGCAACCTGAGTGTGCTCAGCGCGACCTTGGCGGTCAACAATGGACAACTGGGATTGATGGCGCCCAGGAGCGGCAGCAATGACGTTATCACGCTCAACGGCGTGACCCTGAGCGTGGGCACAGGGAGCGGATCGGTTCTGGGTACGACCGCCGACGCCACTGGCGTAATCATGTATAACAACAATTTTTTCAATTCCAGTGACGCGGGCGCGTTCAATATCGTTGGCGTATCCAGGGGCAACGGACGGGGCATACTGCTTGGCAATGGCAGCAATGTCACCACCACCGGCAATGTATCGATGAGCGGGACTGGCATGACGTTCGTCGGATTCGGGTTCGCCTGCCTTTATTGCGGCGCCGTCAACACGGTCAAGAGCGCCAGCGGCAACCTCGACATTACCGGCACCACCTATGCGGCAGCCGGCGCCGGCGCAGGGCTTGACATGTATGGCGAAACCTTGACCAATGCCGGCTCGGGAAGCCTGACCCTGACGGGCTACGGCAGCAACGCAACCGGCATTTATGCAGCCTACGGGGCCTTGAATGTTAACAATAGCGGCATTGGAACGCTGGCAATCAATGGCAGCTCCACCACCAACTTCGGGATTTTCGCCGCCAGCGGCCTGGCTATCAACAGCGTTGGCAATGTCGCCATTACCGGAAAGTCGCTCAGCGCAGCGTCCACCTATGCCGGGATCTATGCCGAACTGGCCCATGTCGTCACCAGCAGCAGCGGCAACCTCTCGATTTCAGGCGGCAGCGCCACCGGCAATGCCAACGGCATTACCGGTACCGGTGACTTGACGCTGCAAAACAATGGCACGGGCATTCTGAGCTTCACCGGCATTTCCGCCAATGCATCCGGCATTGCGATCACAGGCGCGGGCACCGTCGCAACTGTCGGCACCGGCGTGGTCAACATCACGGGTGCGGGTGGCAGCACCGGCAAGGATATTTCCATCGCCGCTTCCGGCGCCATGACGCTGGCCAATGGCACCATCACCGGCAGCAATGGCCGAGGCGTCACACTCACTTCCAGCGGCGGTGCGATTGCGATCACGGCAGAAACCATCAACACCAACAATGGCGCGCTGGTCGTCACCGCAACCAATGCCGATACGGCCACTGGCATCACGCTGACCAACGACGCCATCAATGTCGGCACGGGCGCCAGTACCATCACGGGCAATACCAACACGGCGACCAAATATGGCGTCAACTTCGTCGGCGCCAATTCGCTGGCCTCCAGCGCAGCGGGCAGCATCACGGTGTCCGGCTCCAGCACGGCAGCAGCCAGCATTGGCGTCAACATTGGCGCCAGCCGGAGCCTGACGACGCTGGGCACGACCACGCTGACCGACGCAGTGGCCTCCGCCGCGACAACGGCCATCAGCCTGGGCGGGACCATGACGGACACGGGCGGCAACCTGACGTTGGCGCCAGCCAGCGCCAACGGCTTGATCCTGCTGTCAGGAAGCCAGCTCACATCCACTGGCAGCGGCAACCTGGCACTGGCCACGCTTGGTGCAGGTTCACTGACCAACAACACCACCATTTCACAGGAAAGCGGCGGTTCCGGTTCAATCAGCCTGAGTACCGTCAACGGCACGCTGACCAATGCCGGCACCCTCTCCGGCGCGGCTGCGGCCGGCGCCATCGCAGTCGAGTTCGGGAACCGGTGCCATTGCCGACGCCGGCGGCACCATCAGCCAGGCCGGCAGCGGCGCCATCAGTGTCAGGGCAACCGGCACCGGCACGGTGGTTGCCGACACCATCAACTACAGCAATGCTGCGGCCAATACGCTGGCCATTACCAGCAACGCTGCGGCAACCGTGGGCAATGGCATCCAGTCCAGCAGCGCTGCGCTGGGCGTGGCCATCAATGGCGCCAGCGTGGCCCTGGGAACGAGCATCAACGCCAACGGCGGCAATATCGTCATTACCGGACCGGTGACTCTGGCCGCGGCTACCACGCTTGCCGCAGGCAGCGGCCAGATCACGCTCGCTTCCAGCGTCGATGGCACGCACAATTTCACTGCGTCCGCTGCCACCATCAACCTGGCCCAGGCCATGGGCGGCAGCACGGCCCTGGGTGCCGTGGCGCTCACGGCAGCGAACTCGATGACGCTGCCATCCATTCGTGCGGCCTCGCTGTTTGCACGCAGCAGCGCGGCGGCGTCAAACCTGACTGTCGGCGCCGGCAATCTGCTGTCGATTTCCGGCGGCGGCAATACCGGCGCCATGTCCTTGAATGCCGACGCCAACATTGTTATCAATGGCAGCATTGCAATGGGAAGCGGCGCCCTGACGGTCAATGCCAACGGTGGCGCAGTGTCCGGCACCGGCAATCTCGTCAGCGCCGGCAACATGCGCTTCACCACCGGACTGGCTTCGGCGGCCGGCACCCTGTCCGGCATCATTTCGGGCAGCGGCAGCGTGAGCAAGAGCGGTGCCGGTTCGCTGAGCCTGACAGGCACCAATACCTACACCGGTGCGACTGCCATCGACGGTGGCACCTTGCGCATCGATGCCGCCGGCTCGCTCGGTGCGGGCACGTATGCCGGCGCCATCACGCTGGCGGCGGGCACGCTGTTGACGTATTCTTCCAGCGCCAGCCAGATCCTCGCCGGAGTCGTTTCAGGTGCCGGCGCTCTCACCAAGGATACCAGTGCGTCGTCGGTGCTGACCCTGATGGCAAGCAACACCTATACAGGCGCCACCAACGCCAGTCTCGGCATCTTGGCACTCAACGCCTACAACGCAATTGATCCCGCCAGCGCGGTTGCGGTCAACAATGGCGCCACGCTGCGTCTGGACAAGACCGATATCTGGGGCACGGCACAGATGCTCAACCTGTCGCCGCAGATCATGGTCAATGGCGGCGGCACGCTGGCGTCGAACAACACCTTCAACATGTTGAAAGGTTTGAACCTCAATGGTGGCCAGTTGCTGGCCAACGGCGGGTTTACTGGCAGCTTTCAAGCCTTCGGCCTGGGTGGAACGGTCAACGTCACGGCCGACAGCAGCATTGCCGTGGGCGGCTCCGGCAATGGCTTGAACGCCATCAATCTCGGCCAGGCCGGACTGCTGACCACCACGTTCAATATCAGCAGCGGCAAGACCCTGACCAGCAGTATCGGCTTGCGCAACAACGGCGACTTCGGCATGGCAGGGGTGGCCATCACCGGCGGCGGTACCCTGCTGCTCAATGCAGTGAGCAGCTACACCGGCAGCACTGCGCTCAACGCTGGACGTCTGCAACTCGCTGGCTCGGCCAGTCTCGGCGCAGGCAATTATGCCGGTGCATTGTCCTTGTCGGCGGGCAGCGTCTTCGACGATGCATCGAGTGCCAACCAGACACTGAGCGGCGTCATTTCCGGCAATGGCGCGTTGATCAAGGAGAGCGGCACCGGCTCGACACTGACGCTTTCCGGCGCCAATACCTTCAGCGGCCCGGCAAGCGTCAACGCCGGCAATCTGGTGCTCAGCGGCTCGTGGGCACCATCATCGGGCACTGCCGTGGTGGCACTGGCAGGCGGCACGACATTGAGCGGCGCCGGTGTGGTCAACGCCAGCACCCTGTCCACCAGCGGCACAGGCAGTATCAACCTCGGCGGTGCCAACCTGGTAGGAACGCTGTCGACCACCGGCACCGTGGGCGCGCTGAGCCTGAACAATGCGCAGTCGCTTGCCGTGGGCTCGATTGTCTCGAACGGCAAACTGACATTGCTGGCCAGCGGCAGCAATTCCGACCTGAGCTTGAACGCCGGCGCGCAGCTGTCCTCGGCATTCTCCGGCGATGCGATCACACTGTCGGCCGGCAGGAATTTCATCAACGCCAGCGGCGCAGCAGCCTTGCAGACGCCTGCGGGGCGCTGGCAAGTCTACTCGGCAGCACCCGCCGGAGATCTGTTTGGCGGCCTTGACAGCGCCAATACGGCGGTCTGGAACAGCACCTATGCCGGCACCGGCGGCGCGCTCAGCCAGTCCGGCAACCGCTATGCATTTGCCTATCAACCAGTCATCCAGGTCAGTTCAACCAATGTCGGCGCCACCTACGGCGACAGCAACGTCGCCGCCAGCGTGCTCAACGCCTACACCATCAGCGGCGTGCAAAGCGGTGTGGCCAATGCCTTCATCGGCGATGCCCCCGCCAGTGTCCATGGCGGCACGCCGGTCATCAGCTCCGCTGGCTCGGCGCAGGGTTCGGGGGCCGGGACGTATGCCATCGACGTCGCGGCCGGGTCGCTTGCAGTGTTGGCGGGTTACGGCCTGCAGCTGATCTCGGGCGGCATTCTGTCGGTGGGCAAGGCGGCGCTGTCGATCACCGCCAACAGTGTGACCAAAACCTATGACGGCGTGGCATTCTCGGGCGGAAATGGCGTGAGCTATTCCGGCTTCGTGAACGGCGACACCGCGGCGGCATTGTCAGGTGCATTGATTTATGGCGGCGCGGCCCAGGGTGCGCGCGAGGCTGGTGTCTACACGCTGACAGCCTCCGGCCCCACGTCAGCCAATTATGCAGTGACGACCGTGCCTGGCACCTTGTCGATAACAAGATTGCCAACCGCTGCAAATGCGGGCACTGGCGCTGGCACCGTCACCGGCACCGGCATGGAAGCGGTTGTCGCGCCGCATGACGGCAACGGCAGCGCCGTCGACACCGTTGTTGCGCCGAATGCGGGAAATGCCGCTGCCACGAAAATGGTAACGGTGGCGGTGCCGGACGCAGGCAATGTCACCGACTGGAACCGGCAAACATTGACGACCGATCCAGTCGCCGGCATGAACGCCCTGCCGCCGCTCGAGATGCAGAGAACCAGGCTGGCACCGCAGTTGTCGGTGCTGTGCAATGTGAATGACCAGGATGGGCCGAATGCGCGTTCGTTTGCCCATTGCAGCTCGGTAGGACAATAGCAAGCGGCCATGCGCCGCGGCTGGATGCGGCACTGCATGAAGTCAGTCGTGCAGCACACGTGCAAATGCAGCGCCGAAACGAAGAATGGCCCACCGAAGTGGGCCATTCTGAAATTCTGGAGCGGGAGAAGAGGCTCGAACTCTCGACCTCAACCTTGGCAAGGTTGCGCTCTACCAACTGAGCTACTCCCGCATCGGTACTGCCTGTTTGCTACGCCGGTACTGCCGAATGCATTGCTGCTGTCATGCTGTTTGTTCCACTGCGCTGTTTGCTTTGCAGCTGTACTGCAGCAGAGGCGCTACTATAAATGATACAAAAATCCTGTCAAGTGTTTCCGGCAAAAATCGTCGGTCTTTTCATTCCAGATGGCCGGAAGTGGCCTTGATCAGCGGCCAGGCTTTGCGCAGGTAATAGAACATTGACCACACCGTCAGCACCGCAGCGACGATCAGCAACAGCACGCCAGGCCAGAAGGTTTCCATGCCAAACAGCTGGGCATCGTAGAGCATCAGGGGAATGGCGATCATCTGCGCGGCGGTCTTGATCTTGCCGATCGAGCTGACTGCTACCGATTTCGATGCACCCAGCTGCGCCATCCATTCGCGCAGGGCTGAAATGGTGATTTCACGGCCGATGATGATGAAGGCGATCAGCGAATTGAGATCGTAGAACTCCACCAGAACCAGCAAGGCGCCGGCGACGATGAGCTTGTCGGCCACCGGATCGAGGAAGGCGCCGAAGGCCGAGGTCTGGTTCCAGCGCCGCGCCAGGAAGCCGTCGAACCAGTCGGTGACGGCCGCAACGATGAAGATCACCGCGGAGATCAAGCCGCGGTCGGTATTGGGCATCCAGTTCTCGGGCAGATAGAACACACCAACCATCAGGGGAATCAGGGCAACGCGCAACCAGGTTAGCAGGATCGGTATGTTCAATGGCATGACGTGTTCTTGTTGGACTGCGCTTGTTGTACTGCGGTGCTGCATTGTAATTCCAAGGCGCCATCATGGCACGGCCTGTCTTGCAGCCCGCCACGCGCTGACCGGAACAAGCGCCCTGCAGCCGCAGCCCTCGACTTCAATGCAGCTGCCGGTAGATGTCTTCAGCCAACGCGCGCGAAATGCCCTCGACCGAGGCTATGTCCTCGATGCTGGCATCGGCCACGCCACGCAGGCCGCCAAACCGCGCCAGCAGCTTTTGCCGGCGCTTGGCGCCGATGCCCTCGATTTCTTCCAGCCGCGAGGTCTGGCGCGCCTTGGCGCGTTTGGCGCGCATGCCGGTGATGGCAAAGCGATGCGCTTCATCGCGGATCTGGGCGATCAGCATCAGGGCCGCCGATTCCTTGCCCAGCTCGGCCGGCGCGCGGCCATCGGCAAAGATCAGCGTTTCCAGTCCGACGCGCCGTCCTTCCCCCTTGGCCACGCCGACGATCAAGCCAATGTCCAGGCCCAGTTCGACAAACACCTGGCGCGCCATCTCGACCTGCCCCTTGCCGCCGTCGACCAACACCACGCCGGGCATGATGCCGTCGCCGTTGGCGACTTTTTCATAGCGGCGCATGAGCACCTGGCGCATGGCGGCATAATCATCGCCCGGCGTGATGTCGTTGATGTTGTAGCGGCGGTATTCGCCATTCTGCATGGCGTGATGGTGGAACACCACGCAGGAAGCCTGGGTGGCTTCGCCCTGCGTATGGCTGATATCGAAACACTCGATGCGCAGCATCTCCAGGTCTTCCAGGTCGAGCACCAGCGCATCGGCCAGCGCACGGGTGCGAGACTGCTGCGAACCCTGTTCCGAGAGCAGGCGCGCCAGCGAAATCTCGGCGCCCTTCTGCGCCATTTCCTGCCACTGGCGGCGCTGTCCCTGCGGCTGGAACACCAGGTTGATGCGGTGCCCGCATTGCTCCATGAGCGCCACCATCAGCCCGGGTTCATTCAACTCCAGGGTGGTGATCAAGGTGCCGGGAATGAACTTGTCGATGTAATGCTGGGCCAGGAAAGCCTTCAGGACTTCGAGCTCGATGCTGCCTTCTTCGATGACGGTATCCACATGCTGGGGAAAATAGGCGCGGTCGCCCAGGTGGCGCCCGCCGCGCACCATGGCGAGATTGACGCAGGCGCGCCCGCCCTGCACCGTCACGGCGAGGATGTCGATGTCGGCGTCGCCCGAGGTCTCCATGGTTTGCTGGTGAAGCACGCGCGAGAGTGCAGTGATCTGGTTGCGCACACCGGCGGCGCGCTCGAACTCGAGCTTTTCCGCATAGCCATGCATGCGCCCTTCCAGCGAAGCCATGACTTCGCTCTGGCGCCCACGCAGGAAACGCGCGGCGTTTTCCACATCGTCGGCATAGGCTTCCTTGCTGACCAGGCCCACGCACGGACCGCTGCAGCGGCCGATCTGGTGCAGCAGGCAGGGCCGCGTGCGGTTGGCATACACCGAGTCTTCGCAGGTGCGGATCAAAAATACCTTCTGCAGGATCTGCATCGATTCCTTGACGGCCCAGGCGCTGGGAAAGGGACCGAAATACTGGTTGCGCTTGTCGACCGCGCCCCGGTAGTACGCCATGCGCGGAAAGTCCTGGCCGGTGATCTTCAGATAAGGGTAGGACTTATCGTCGCGAAACAGGATGTTGTAGCGCGGCTGCAGCGTCTTGATCAGGTTGTTTTCCAGCAGCAGCGCTTCGGCCTCACTGCGCGTGACCGTGGTCTCCAGCCGCGCGATGCGCTCGACCATCATCGCCGTGCGCGGACTGGCGATATTTTTCAGGAAATAACTCGAGACCCGTTTGCGCAGGTCGCGCGCCTTGCCGACGTACAGCAATTTATTCTCGCTGTCGAAATAGCGGTACACGCCGGGCAAATGCGGCAGCTTGGCAACCGTCGCCAGCATGGCTTCACGCGGGTTGACCATGCTCCCCATTGGCCCCGCCAAGGAACCCGGATCATTCGATTCAGACATCAACACTTCTCTCGGTTACGCCGCCAGGGCAGTCATCTTGCGAATTGCCATTGCGCATTGCTGTTCAAGCTTGACATGGGGTTGGTGTCCTCCACTGTTACAGCGCTTCACGCAGTGTGCGCTTGGCGGTGTCATAACGCGCATCGGCCATCAGCGCCTGCCAGTCATATGCGGGCAATTGCGGCAGCAGCAAGGCAAAACGGGCGGCCGACTTCGGGTCGCACAGTGCCGCATCCAGGCCGCCCAGCAATTCATCGGCCTTGGCCGGCGCATTGCAGATCAGGACCATGTCGCAACCAGCCGCCAGCGCGGCATTGGCGCCATCGATGACGCTGCCGGCAACGCTGGCGCCTTCCATGCTCAGGTCATCGCTGAAGATCACGCCGTCGAAGCCGAAATCGCCGCGCAGCATGCCCAGCCATTTTTTCGAAAAACCGGCAGGATTCGGATCGACCTTGGGGTAGATGACATGGGCCGGCATGACTGCCGCCAGACCGAGGCCAAGCCAGTCATACGGTGCCGCATCGGCAGCCAGGATGTCGTCGAGACTGCGCTCATCGACCGGAATGGCGACATGGGAATCGGCCGCTGCAAATCCATGGCCGGGAAAATGCTTGCCGCAGTTGGCCATGCCGGCCAGCGCCAGGCCATGGTTGAGGCTCTTGGCCAGCAGGGTAACCACGCGTGCATCGCTGTGGAAGGCGCGGTCGCCGATCACCCCTGAAGCGCCGTGATCGAGATCGAGCACCGGGGTGAAGGACAGGTCGATGCCGCAGGCGCGCAGCTCGGCGGCCAGGATGAAACCGGCCGCCGTGGCAGCACGGGTGGCGGCCAGCACATCGCGGTCCCACAGTTCGCCCAGCCGGCGCATGGCCGGCAGGCGGGTGAAACCGTCGGTGCGAAAACGCTGCACCCGTCCGCCTTCATGGTCGACGGCAATCAGCACGCCAGGACGCGCTGCGTGAATGGCGGAGGTCAGCGCCACGAGCTGGGCGCGGGTTTCGAAATTGCGCGCAAACAGGATCACGCCGCCGGTCAGCGGATGCTGGATGCGGCGAATGTCATCGGCATCGAGTTCGGTTCCGGCCACGTCGAGCATGACGGGGCCAAGAGGAAGCTGGTGCAGGTTAGCGGTCATTGCCAAGTCCAATTTTTTCAACAATCAAGATCGACGGCTACCGTTGACGATCACCGTCAACGCTCTATTTCAACAATTACAGTCAACGTCCGGTTCAACACTCGGATTCACTGCCAGGTTCCAGTACCTCATGCAATGTGCAGGTACTGCGGTACATTCAACGCGCTGTTTCAACAATCACGAATGCCACGGCATATTCGTCTTCGTCGGTGAGCGTGACCAGCGCGCTCAAGCCATTTTCTTCCATATGTGTCTTCAAGGCGCCGCTGCAGACTGCCACCGGCTTGCCGCTGGCGTCATTCAAGACCTGCATCGAACGCCAGGTCATCGGCACGCGCATGCCCAACCCCAACGCCTTGGAAAACGCTTCCTTGGCAGCAAAGCGGGTGGCCAGGAAACGGATGCCGCGCGCGGCCACCTTGGCCTTGCGGCGCTGGTACTTCTCCAGTTCCTGCGCGCCCAGGATGCGCTCGGCAAAGCGGTCGCCATGCCGCCCCAGCGCCGCCTCGACACGGGCGATGCGGATGATGTCGGTTCCGATGCCGTAGATCATGGCTGCCGGTTCCGTGACACACCGGATGCAACGCCCGTCAGGGCAGCCGGATGCAGCGCGGCATTGCGCGCCGCCACCATCAGCGCCTTCATTTCGCGCACGGCATTTTCCCAGCCGACAAACACCGCATGGGCCACCACCGCGTGGCCGATATTGAGTTCGGTGATTTCCGGGATGGCGGCAATGGCCTGGACATTGGTGTAGTGCAGACCGTGGCCGGCGTTGACCTTTAGACCGCGGCGTATGCCTTCCCGCACGCCCAGCCGTACGCGCTCCAGTTCGCTGGCCTGCAGCGCTGCATCTTCCGCTTCGGCATAAGCGCCGGTATGCAGTTCGATCACCGGCGCACCGGCTTCGGCTGCAGCGGCAATCTGTTCGGCGTCGGCATCGATGAACAGGGATACACGTATGCCTTCCCTGGCCAGCTGCTGCACCGCCGCCTGCACCTGCTTGAAATGGCCGGCCACATCGAGCCCGCCTTCGGTGGTGACTTCTTCGCGTTTTTCCGGCACCAGGCAGACATCCTGCGGTTTGACGCCGCAGGCGAAATCGATCATTTCCGCCGTCACTGCCGCTTCCAGGTTCATGCGCGTCATCAATTGCGGACGAAGCGTTACCACGTCGGCATCCTTGATGTGGCGGCGGTCTTCGCGCAGGTGCAGTGTGATCGCATCGGCGCCGGCCTGCTCGGCCAGCAGTGCCGCCTTGAGCGGGTCCGGATAGGTGGTGCCGCGCGCATTGCGCAGCGTGGCGACGTGGTCGATGTTGATGCCCAGATCGATGATTTGCGGGCTGGCTTGCAGATAGCTCATGACGCGGTCCTGGTGGGCGGGAACGAGAGACGAATTGTATTCGATTGTGCCGCGCTCCGAGCTTACAGCTGCATCAGGTCGATCAGGATCTGGCGGGTGTTCAGCGGCACGCCGCCCAGGTGATGGGCGAGCAGGAAACGCATCAGGAACTTGCTCTGGGTCTGGGTTGCAGTGTCGGTGTAGTCTTCCTGTTCCATGTCGAGCAGGGTCTTGCCGGAGACGCGCGGCCAGGTGTCCGATGGCAGCGCATCACGCGGGCCGCGCTCGGGGTCGACCACGTACATGCGCTGGGCCTCGACCGAACGGCCGTTGATCATCGAATGGGTAATGTCGCCGGCCACGCCGCTTTCCTTGAGCAGCGCCAGTTCGAACTTGCGCAGCACGATCGGCGCCGGTTCATCATGGGCCAGGCGGTTGAGTGCCGCGACATACTGGTCGAAGAGTTCCGGATGGGGATCGTCGCGCGCCAGCAATTTGACCAGCAATTCATTGAGGTAGAAGCCGCACAGCAGCGCCGAGCGTTCCAGCGGCAGCAGCCCGCCTATCCATTCCGCGGCGGTCAGGGTGCGCACTTCTGCCTTGCCGCTCCAGCCCACCGAAAGCGGCTGGAAGGTTTGCAAGACGCCGCGCAGGGCCGAATGGGGACGCTTGGCGCCTTTGGCGACCAGGGCGATGCGGCCATGGTCGCGTGTCATCACATCGATGATCAGGCTGGTTTCCTTGTAGGGATAGCTGTGCAGCACGAAACCGGGCTGGTTGCTGACCCGGCTGTCGCGCTCGGGTGCCGCCGAGCGGCGCCGTACGGCTGGCTTTTTCGCCAACGCAGCTTCCACGGCATCCTTGGCTACACGTTTGACTGCAGCGCTTTGGGGCACCTTTTCTGCCGGATCGCCGGCCTGCTTGGTTGACGAGGTGCGAGCCGAGTCAATCGGCGAGTCGGCAGCAATGTCGGCTGCGAGGTCACCAAGCGGATCCGTATCGGAATCAGCTGCGACTTCAGCGGCAGCGGCAGGAGAAACCACCGGCAGATCCGGACCTGGATTGACCATGCAATGGAGATCGATGGGGTTATTCGTAACCGTAGGCGCGCAGGCCGGCTTCATTGTCAGCCCAGCCGGACTTGACCTTGACCCAGACTTCCAGATACACCGGTCCGCCAAACAGCTTTTCCATATCCAGCCGGGCTTGCGTGGAAATATCCTTCAGGCGCGCGCCCTTGGCGCCGATCAGCATCGACTTGTGGGTATCACGCTCGACCAGAATTGCCACGAACACGCGGCGCAAGTCGCCTTCCTGTTCGAATTTCTCGATCAGCACCGTGCTGGTGTAAGGCAGTTCATCGCCAACGAAACGGAACACCTTTTCCCGCACGATTTCGGCCGCCAGGAATTTTTCGCTGCGGTCCGTGATGTCGTCTTCGCCAAACTGCGGCGGATTTTCCGGCAACAGCTTGCGCGTTTCGGCTTGCAGGTTGTCGAGCTGGAAGCGCAGCTTGGCCGACACCGGCACCACGGCGGCGAAGGCATGTTTGGCAGCGACGTCGCGTGCAAACGGCAGCAGCTTGGCCTTGTCCTTGACATGGTCCGCCTTGTTGATGACCAGGATGCACGGCACGTCTTGCGGGATCAGGTCCAGCACCTGCTGGTCGGCAGCGCTGAAGTTGCCGGCTTCGATGACGAACAGGATCACGTCCGAGGCCGTCAGCGTGGTGGTGACGGTGCGGTTGAGCGTCTTGTTGAGCGCATTCGAATGGCGGGTCTGGAAACCGGGGGTGTCGACATAGATGAATTGCGCACCGGGCAGCGTCTGGATGCCGGTGATGCGGTGGCGCGTGGTCTGCGCCTTGCGCGAGGTAATGCTGACCTTGGCGCCGATCAGGACATTCATCAACGTCGATTTGCCAACGTTGGGCCGGCCAACGATGGCGATGTAGCCGCAGCGAAAATCGGCAGCGGTAGGAACGACGGAATCTGTCATGCGGTCTTGGTCTTGGTTGGAGAGGCGTTCTGGGCAGGTTCCTGCACCGCGTCGAGTTCACCCTGGATGGTGGCAATGCCGGCCAGTTTCAGCTGTGCGGTGCGCGGGCGGCTCTTGCGGGCGCCGGCCGGCGTCTTCACCAGCGCGCCCTGCACTGCTTCGAGCGCCAGCTTGGCGGCGGCCTGTTCACCGGCGCGGCGGCTGCCACCGGTGCCGAACACCTGGATGTCGAGCTTGGGCACCAGGCATTCGATTTCGAATTCCTGGTTGTGGGCGGCGCCATGGGTGGCCACCACGTTATATAACGGCAGGGCGATCTTCTTGCCTTGCAAAAATTCCTGCAACAAGGTCTTGGCATCCTTGCCCAGCGTTTTTGGATCGACGCTGTCGAGGATGGGAATGTAGAGCGAGCGGATGACGTCGCGCGCCGCATTGAAGCCGGCGTCGAGAAAAATCGCGCCGAACAGCGCTTCGAGCGTGTCGGCCAGGATGGACGGGCGGCGAAAGCCACCCGACTTCAACTCGCCTTCGCCGAGGCGCAGAAAGGAAGACAATTCGAGCCGCTGGGCGATTTCATACAGCGACTGCTGCTTGACCAGATTGGCGCGCAGCCGCGAGAGGTCGCCCTCGTCGATCTTGGTGTAGCGTTCGAACAGCAGGGACGCGACCACGCAATTGAGGATGGAGTCACCGAGAAATTCCAGACGCTCATTATGCAAACTGCTGTGGCTGCGATGTGTCAGGGCCTGCTGCAGCAAGGCAGCATCCCTGAAACCATGTCCCAGACGGGTTTGCAAAACCATGACATCCATGTTCATGAGCGGATTTCCTGGCGCGTTCAAGGCAGCGCTTTGGGCGCCGAACCTTTCTTCAAAGCCGTGGTGCCTTCATATTCCATCAGGATGTTGGCCGGGCCGACCAGTGGAATCTTTTTCGAATAGGCAAAGCTGACTTCGTATTTGTCGCCATCCTTGACGATATCGAGATCGGTACCGTTGATGGCGGTGATGTAGCCGACATCGGCCTGGCGGTTGAAGGCAGCACGGATTTCGGCCGGATTGGTGCCGGCACCCTTGGCGTATTCGATCGCTTTTTTCACGCCCATGTATTCGGAGACGGTGGGTACGACTTTCAAGGCGACCACGGCAACCATGCCGATCAGCGCCAGCGCCAGGATCAAGCCAGTGATCGTCAAGCCGGACTGTCGGGAAGTGGATGGCAATCTTTGGAGCCGCTGGCCAGCAAGCGTGGCCGCTGTGATCGACGAATGAGGAACAATATGCAACCGTGCTGCCATACAAGATCTCCCTGAAGATTAGTGAAAGCTGCCGATGCGTTTCAGATTACCGAGATTCATCCATACAAAAAATGCCTTGCCGACGATATTAGCATCTGGAACGAAACCCCAGTAGCGGCTGTCGAGGCTGTTATCGCGATTATCCCCCATCATGAAATATTGTCCAGCGGGGACGGTACAGGCAAAGCCTTCACTGTCGTAGGTACACAAATCACGGTTGGGAAAGTCGTGCGGATTGGGCACATACGCCGGCGCGCGCTCGTCATTGAGAATTTCGTGTTGCACGCCGCCAAGCTTTTCTTCCAGATGTTTATGATAACTTAATTGCTCTTCATCAAGATAATCAGGCAAGTTCTTGTAGGGCAAGGCTTCACCGTTCACCGTCAACTGCTTGTTCTTGTAGACCACCTTGTCACCCGGTGTGCCAACCACGCGCTTGATGTAGTCCAGCGACATGTCTTCCGGATACTTGAAGACCATCACATCGCCGCGCTTGGGGTCATTGACCTCGATGATTTTTTTATTGATGATTGGCAGCCTGATTCCATAAGTAAATTTATTCACCAGAATCAGATCGCCGATCTGCAGGGTCGGCACCATCGAGCTTGACGGAATCTTGAACGGCTCGTACAGGAACGAGCGCATGAAGAACACCAGGGCGATCACGGGAAAGAAGCTGCCCGAATACTCGATCCAGGCCGGCTGGCGCAGCAGGTTGGCAGCCAGCGCACTGCGGCCGCTGGCTTCGAGCTTGACGCCGTCGGCCGCCAGGCGCGCATTGCGGGCATCGAAATCGGCCAGCGCGGCATTGGCGCGGGCGCGGCGCTGGCGCGAAAACACCAGCAGATCGAGGAACCACACCACGCCGGTCAGCACCGTCAGGACAAACAGGATCAGGGCAAAGTTGCCGAGGATTGCTTGCAAGCTCATTTATCATCCACTTGTAAAATTGCCAGGAATGCTTCCTGCGGAATTTCCACTGCGCCGACCTGTTTCATGCGCTTCTTGCCGGCCTTTTGTTTTTCCAGCAGCTTGCGTTTGCGGCTGATGTCGCCGCCATAGCATTTTGCCAGCACGTTCTTGCGCAGCGCCTTGAC
>JBPBPY010000428.1:0-14859 GCA_050954505.1 Janthinobacterium lividum | reverse complement strand
GGTCAACCTCTTGATCGGGCGTTGGTGCCCTGGAGGTTTCGGCCTTGGCTGCGACAGGCATTTCCATGCCCTGCATGGTGCAGATTTCCATTTCCATGCCGGCGTTGGCATGGCTTGCATCGTGGGCAGCATTCAAGGCATGCGAAATCGCTGGCGCCAATGCCGCCATCAAGATGGCGCACAGGGCCAGCCAGCTTGCCAGACGATGCGTGAAGCGGCCGAATCTCATGGCGGCGATTCTAGCATGGCTTTTTGGCCATGACGGGCTGTGCTGTTGTTCGGTTGCGGCATTTTGCACGCCATCTCGCCAGACTGCCTGGCGGCGCTGCAGCGTTCCCCGATGCGGCGGTTTGTCAGGACAGTTGCGGTAAACCCTGGATGAAGTCGACAAATGCGCGCAGCGGTGCAGGCACGTGGCGGCGCCCGGCGTAGTACAGGAACGGACCGGGAAAGCTCAGCCACCAATCCTGCAGCACCGGAACCAGAGCACCGCTGGCCAAATGCGGTTGCAACCAGGCTTCGAACAGGTAAAGCAAACCGTGTCCAGCCACAGCAGCACTGATGGTCAGATCGGCGGCTGTGGGCGTGACGATCAATGGACCGCCAGGATCGATACTGAGAAACTGGTCATCACGCCGGAATTCCCATGGGTGGATTGCGCCGCTGAGGAAGCGAGCGCGCAGGCAGGCGTGGTCAAGCAGCTCCCGCGGGTGGCTGGGCACGCCGCGCCGTGCCAGATAGGCGGGCGCCGCAACAAGCGCAAACCGCTCGGTGCGCGGGCCGATCGGTATTGCAATCATGTCCTGCTCCATGCGCTCGCCATAGCGAATGCCTGCATCACATTGGCTGGCCACCAGATCGACAAAATGATTGTCCACCACGATTTCCAGCGTGATGTCCGGGTACGCCGCCATGAACGCGGTGATTATGGGTTGCAAGAACAGATGGGCGGCGCTGACCGGCACATTCAGTTTCAGCGTGCCGCGGGGAGTGTCACGCAAATCGTTCAATCCTTCCAGGGCGCTGGCCACCTCATCGAGTGCGGGGGCCAGGCGCTTGAGCAGCAGCTGCCCGGCTTCAGTGGGGGTGACGCTGCGGGTGGTGCGCATCAGCAAACGAATGCCGAGCTGGTTTTCCAGGCGCCTGACCGCCTCGCTGAGCGCCGACGGCGACATGCCCCCTACCCTGGCCGCCTGGCGAAATCCCTGGTGCCTGGCCACCTGGACGAATGCCGACAAGTCGGCCATGGAAGATACCTCTGCTGCCATCCAGACTCCTGATCAATTGTGCAGAATCGCGCACGACCCGTACGGGCCTGCGTGGATTATCACACGGGCTGCAAGCCGTTAATATCGCCATATGGGAGTCGGCCTCGCTATTTCCCCCGCCCCTTCAAACAACCCTGCCGATCAAACTTCTGGAAAGCACATCATCATGTCTTATCAACCATCAAGCAATACCTTCAAGGCTGCACAGGGCGACATCCTCCTCAACCGCTTCGGCTATGGCGCCATGCAGCTGGCCGGGCCACATGTTTTCGGACCGCCAAAGGACAAGGCAGGGGCAATTGCCGTATTGCGTGCTGCCATCGAATTGGGCATCAATCACATCGACACTTCCGATTTCTACGGTCCGCATGTGACCAACCAATTGATTCGCGAAGCCCTCTTCCCCTACCGAGAGGATCTGACGATTGTCACCAAGGTGGGTTTCAAGCGTGGGGCTGACGCATCCTGGCTGCCTGCCGCGTCGGCCGGGGAATTGCGCAATGCAGTGCATGACAACCTGCGCAACCTGGGGCTCGATGTGCTCGACATCGTCAACCTGCGTGCCGGCAATGCAAGCGGTCCCGACACGCTGTCGATTGCGCAAAGGCTGGAAACCCTGGTGGCGTTGAAGAAGGAGGGTTTGATCCGCCACATCGGACTGAGCACCGTGACCGCAAAGCAGATACAGGAAGCGCAGCAGATCACGCCTATCGTATGTGTGCAAAACATGTACAACCTGGCGCACCGCGAAGATGATGCCCTCATCGACACGCTGGCGCAGCAGCAGATTGCGTATGTACCCTACTTTCCGCTTGGTGGATTCACCCCGCTGCAATCGGACGCATTGTCACAAGTTGCACACTCGATGAACGCCACGCCAATGCAGGTGGCCTTGGCATGGCTGTTGCAGCGCTCACCGAATGTGCTGGTCATTCCCGGTACGTCCTCGGTTGTGCATCTACGCGACAACCTTGCCGCTGGGGAGTTGGAGCTCGATGCGCAGGCCTTGGAAAAACTCGAAGGCGTTTGAAATTTTCAGACTTGATCTTCCTGCTGTACCAGCGCTTTCAGGGCCTCGGTGCGTGTCTCCAGCCTCTCTACCACGGCTTGAAATTCGTCGGGATGGGTTTTGGAAAAGTCCGGTAGATGGGCATTCATCATATTTGTCCATTCATCCATCCCACTTTTCGTGCACATGAAACAGGGGGAATTCCAGCATCGCTTCAGGTTGGGCACGTCTGCATGGGAGGTGTAACCGGCAGCCTCCGCTTCCATGGAATAAGACCAGTTCAATTCAGTGAAATACGAGTCGATCTCGCCAATCCGGTTCAAAAGCGCCGCTGGTTTTTTACCACCTTGCGCACGCATCAAAAGCCCTGAGCCATTGTCGAGCCGCATCACGCCGCCGGTTCTCGTTACCGCGACATTCTCGCGTAACAAACCGATCACATCCCAATTGGCAGTCAATACGTCGGCATGAAAGCCGCGCAAGAATTCCTGCGAATATTCCTTGGGCAATTTTTTATCGCTGAAATCACCGATCAGGTCGTCACGCCAGATGCTGGCATGCGCCAGCTTGCCATGGTGTTCGAAAAGCTGGCTATTCGGTGTATCAATACCGAGCTCGGCGTAAATACGGCTGGTGAGCAGTTCGCAGCAGGACTGGACCGGGTCGTCATAAAACTTGACGTAACGCGTGACTCCATCAGTGCCAAGGTAGTTGCCCGCGGGATTGCTTCCCACGCAACCCTCGAGCCGCTCGCCAAGTATGACCGCGGCGCTTGCCTCCTTTGCACTTTCGGGAAAATTCTCTGGATTCATGCTGGGTAATTCGCGAAATCTTTCCAGTGTCGGCGTTGTAGGATTGGTAGTCCGCCGCTATGCCATACAGCTGGCTGTATTCTTCCTTGAATGCGCGAGCTTCCTTGCGTGATTGCGGATTGTCCAGCACAACGATGCCCTGGATATCGCCATCATTCTGGCCATCCGGCATATCGATCAACAGCAGATGCTCATTATGGGCCAATGTCCTGCCGGCATATTTCTGGCTCGCTTTCGCATTGTCGCAGCCCGATTGAATATAGGATTTTTGCGCCGCCTCAGGCATTTCCTTCAGTTTCAAAAAGGCAAACGCCAATCCATCTTCTTCCTGCGGGCTTATTTTGGAAAAAGTTCGGCTTGGTAATGTGAAAAAGGCTGGACGTTCTTTTCGTCGACGTGTTCGCCCAGATGACGGCGCAGACAATCGGCCAGCAAATAGCCAGCAAATATTTGGAATTGATATCGTCAATTTCCTCACTGCCGCGCATTTGATTTCCTGATACTTCAAAAGCAAGGAACCTGCCTCGACACGTGTGCTCTTGAGAATTTCCCCGAAATCATCATCTTCGATTGCTTCTTTTTGCAAGCCGCTTTGGACTGCCTGAACAAGTTTTTCCTGTCTCTCTGGCCCGGCCAGGGCAAATGCCTGACGTATTGCCTTGCTGAAGCTGCCAGTTTCGTTGCGCAAACCACCATCGATAAAACAGATGGCCATACCTTGTTTGGCGCCGATGACACTCGCGGTTTCAGGCTTGAGAATGAGACCGATGTCATCTTCCCGTGCCCACAGACCGAACTTGCCTACCCCTCCGAGGGTAGCCGAGGACATTTTTTCCGCCATGCTGCCCAGCTCACGCCTGATCCGATAATGCGTCAGCTGGTCGGTGTTGAATTCATATCCGCTCGTTCTGATGCAAAAAGTCGAAGATCGGAATTTGATGCGTTTTAACGATGCATCGACTGTCAGGTCGATATTCGCTTGCTCGGAAAGCAGCAAGCGCCGCCTTTTTTTATCGTGCAAATGACTTATCGCTGGTAGCGTCGTACTTTGGGCGTGCTCCATTGGCTGGGCTGGCAGCGCATGTTTCGAAGCCTCATCGATGGACGCGCTGTGATGGACCGTATCTGCACTTGATGGAATCAAATAATTAATTTTTTTCAATAATTTTAAGTGTATGGGCTGCACTTGCTTTGGTTGACATGATTCTGCCAAGAGTGAGTATCGCGCCGTTTTGGAAAGTTCCTTGCAAAAATAGAAATAAAAATTGATGCGCTGCGCAAGAGAAAAGCTGTTCAAACAGAAGCGGTTTCTGTCGTTCTGTTTATTGAACGAATGAATTTTCGCTGCATGGTTACTTGCCGGTTCAAGGAGACCGACCGCGCCAGCCAGCTGAAACCCGACTTGAACCTTGGACGGATGGTCTCGGTGAAATCACCGCAGCGAATGCGCCATGGAAAGTAGTGTTGCCGCGCCTGGCCGATGAAATCCGAGATCCAGGGATCGGGCACGACAGAAACAGAACAGCAGGATGGATTTCTTCACGGCAATGTGTTCTAATTGACCCACAATATTTCCTCAGTGAAACTTAATCCGGCAGTCGGCGGTGCAATCTGCCAAGCCGGCGACCGTGTGGTGTGATGCGTACCAAAAGGACAATTGATTCATTCGTTTTCGAAGAATTGGAAACGCGCATCCTCTTTTCAGCGGATATCGGCGCGCTGGCGCCGACACTGCCCGGCATTGGCACAACCAGCCTGGATCAGCCGCACTATCAAAATCTGGTACTGCCCGCACAAACTGCCACCACCGCTGCCAACGGCAACAGCCAGGAAACCGCGACGCGACATGAGGTAGTGTTCATTGATGGCGCGGTGGATGACGCCCAGGCATTGGCCGCACAAATGCGGGCGCAAAGCGACCCGGCACGCAGCCTCGATGTCGTCGTGCTCGACACGGTCTCCGACGGTGTGGCGCAGATCAGTGCCTACCTGGCAAACCGTCAGGGTCTCGACGCAATCCATCTAATCTCGCATGGCAGCGACGGCCAGCTGCAGCTGGGGTCAGGCACGCTGGGCAGCGAGAATCTGCTGAGCAACGCGGTGGCAATCTCGGGATGGGGCGCCTCGCTGGCAACCGGCGCCGATATCCTGCTGTACGGTTGCGACGTGGCGCAAACGGCGGCGGGCCAGAAGTTTGTCGATGCGATTGGCACGCTCACCGGCGCCGACATGGAAGCCAGTACCAACCTGACGGGCAGTGCCGCCCTGCATGGTGACTGGACACTGGAATACACCCAGGGGCAGATTGACACGCAAAGCGCTGCCAACGCGGCGATCCAGTTCAGCTACAGCGGCATTCTGGCCACCTTCATGGTCACCACCACGGCAGACAGCGGCGCAGGCTCACTGCGCCAGGCCATTCTCGACGCCAATGCCAGCGCCGGCGCCGACAGCATCCATTTCAGCGTCGGTTCGGGTGCAGCCACCATCACGCCGCTCACGCTGCTGCCCACCATTACCGACGTTACCTATCTCGACGCCACCACCCAGCCAGGTTTTACGCAAAAACCCTTGATCGAAATCTCGGGCGCCTCGGTGTCGGCCGGCAGCGACGGCTTGGCCATCAACGGCACCGCAGCCAGCGGCAGCAGCATCAAGGGATTCATCGTCAACGGCTTCAATGACGGCATCCACCTGACTGCGGTGGACAATGTCACCATCACGGGAAATTTCGTCGGCACCGATGCCAGTGGCACGGTGGCTGTAGCCAATGCCGGTTATGGCATCCATGTCAGCAGCGGATCGGGCAACATCATCGGCGGCACCACCGCAGCGGCACGCAATGTCTTTTCCGGCAATGCCATGGATGGCATCAATATCGGCACTTCCAATGGCAATTTCATCCTTGGCAACTATGTCGGCACCAACGCCCGCGGTACGGCGGCACTGGGCAATGGCAAGGCCGGAATATTAATTCTCGGCAACAACAACACCGTCGGCGGGGCCACCAGCGGCAGCGGTAATCTTGTTTCCGGCAATCAGGAATCCGGCGTGTTGCTTTTCGCAGGTGATTCGAGCCTGATCCTGAACAACTTCATCGGCACGGATGTGACGGGCACTGCTGCGCTGGGCAATGGCAATGAGGGCATCACCGTCGGCACCTTCGCCAGCTACAGCACCAATGCCACCATCGGTGGCGCAGGGGTGGGAAACCTCATCTCGGGCAACTTGAGGGATGGCGTCCTCATCAGCTCTGCGTCCTCGGGAACAGCGCTGTATGGCAACCGCATCGGCGTCAATGCGGCAGGTACGGCGGCCCTTGCCAACGGCCTTTCAGGCATCCAGGTCAGTGGCAGCAACACCCTGATCGGAGCCAGCGATACTGCTTATGGCAACCTCATTTCCGGCAACACCAATAACGGTATCCGCATCGGCAACGGAAGCAACAACCGGATCGAAAACAACCTTGTCGGCGTGGGCGCCGATGGCGTCACAGCGCTTGGCAACCTGCTTGCCGGGGTGGCGTTCATCTCGGGGACGACCAACAACACCGTTGGCGGAACGGCCAATGGCGCCGGCAATGTGATTGCCAACAATGGCGGCGGGGTGCTGGTCGCCAGTGGTACCAGCGGCAACACCATTTCGGGCAACCGCATCTTCAACAATCAAGGTTTGGGTATCGACCTCAACGGTGACGGCGTCAGCGGCAACGACAACCTCGACGGCGATACCGGCGCCAACGGTCTGCAGAATTTTCCGGTCATCGCCAGCAGTGCCGTTGACGGCAGCAGCACCGTCATCACCGGCACTGTCAACAGCACGGCGAACACAACGCTGCGACTTGAATTCTTCGCCAGCCTCAGCCGCGACCCCTCAACCTATGGGCAAGGGCAACGCGTGCTCGGTTTTGTCATGGTCACCACCGATGCGGCCGGCAACGCCGCGTTCAATGTGCGCCTTGCCGCCGTGACAACCAGCAGCGACTGGATCAGCAGCACCGCTACCAGCACCACCAGCAAGGAGACCTCCGAATTTTCACTGGCCTACCAAAACACCGCAGCGGCTGCGGCCGGCTTGCCGGTGGTGTCGAATTCCAGCGCCGTGACGTCCTATACCGAAAACGGTGCCTTCATCGTCATCGACGCCGGCTTGATGGTGGCCGACCAGAACGCCGCCACGCTGGCTTCGGCCACGGTCGCCATCACCAGCAATTTTGCCGCGGGCGACATGCTGCGTTTCATCAACGACGGCAGTACCATGGGCAACATCCTCCATGCCTACGATCCCGCAACCGGCATCATGACGCTGAGTTCGGCCGGCGCCAGCGCCACGCTGGCGCAATGGCAGGCAGCGTTGCGCTCGGTGGCCTACAGCAGCATCTCCGACGACCCCGGCGGCAATGACCGCGCCATCAGTTTCCTTGTCAACGATGGCAGCGCCGACAGTGCCGTCTCCAGCAAAACCGTGCGCGTGACAGCCGTCAACGACGCGCCGGTCATCACCACCTCGGGCGGCGCCATCAATGTCTGGCCAGGCGGGAGCGCCGTGGCGGTCGATGGGCAATTGACCGTCAGCGATGCCGACAATGGCGCGCTGTCCACGGCCACGGTGCGCATCAGTGGCAACTTCATCGCCGCCCAGGACAGCCTGGGCTTTGTTGCAAACAGCAGCACCATGGGCGACATCGCCGGCAACTACAACGCTGCCACGGGCGTGCTGGAATTGCGCTCGGCAAGCGCTGCGGCCACTACAGCCCAATGGCAGGCAGCGCTGCGCGCGGTGACCTACCTGAACAGTTCGGCGACACCGTCGCTGGCCATCCGTACCGTCAGCATTGTGGCCAATGACGGCAGCGCCGAGAGCCAGTCCGCCACGCGCGCGGTGCATGTCAACACCCTGGTGGCGGGCGACATTGCCGTGCTGGGCATCGACAGCATCCCCCGCGGCGACCTCAATGGCGATGGCTACATGGATGGACGCTGGGCAATCGTCGCGCTGACCGATCTCAAGGCCGGCATGGTGATCAATTTCACCGACAGCGGCATCGACCAGACGGGCATGGACTTCATCAGGAATCCCGGCATCGACGGCTTCCTGACCTGGACCTTGAGCGTCGATGTGGCCGCCGGCACCATCCTGACGATGGATACCAGCACCGGACAGAATTTCAACGATTTGAATGGCAGCGCCGCCGGCATGGGCGGCTTGTCCGACTATGGCACCGTGAGCGGCACGCTGGGCGGCAACACCACCATCGGCACGTTTGTCAATCCTGCCGGCGACCAGATCATCATCTACCAGGGCAATTCCGGCCAGGTCAGCGGCTCGACCTTCATCTACGCCTTCAGCAATTCGCACAGCACGTCCAATTCGGGAATCGGCGTGTGGCAAACCAGCGGCGCGGCCACCGGCACCGACCAGTCCTATATTCCGCCTGGACTCGTCGATGGCCTCACAGCCGTGGCACTGACCACCGATACGCAATACTCCAGCGGCACCGGGGTGGCCAATGCCGGCTCGGCCAACTACGGCTTCAAGAACATGATGTACCAAGGCACCCTGCGCGCGGGCACCAAGGCCGCGCTGCTGGCAGCCATTGCCGACCCCACGAGCTGGGCCGGCAACGACGCCGACGGCTTCGACTACAGCGTCGGCCCGGGTCAGCAATACACCAGCAACTTCAGCATCACACCCGCCATCAAACTCGCGCCCGGCGACATCGCCGTGCTCGGCTTCGATATTTATCCGTATGGCGATCTTGACGGCGACGGCAATACCGATAGCCATTGGGCACTGGTGGCCCTGAACACGCTCAAGGCAGGCACGGTAATCAACATCACCGATGCCGGCATCGACGCAACCGGCACGGCATTCACCTCCAACCCGGGCTATGACGGCCATCTGGTCTGGACCTTGACCTCGGACGTGGCCGCCGGCACCATCCTGACAATGGACACCGTCAATGGCGTGAATTTCAACGATTTGAACGGCTCTGCAGCCGGCAAGGGCGGCCTCTCCGACTATGGCACCACCAGCGGCAATCTGGGCGGCAACCAGTCCAGCCTGAGCCCGTTCGGCAATGGCGGCGGCGACCAGATCATCATCTATCAGGGCGCCGTGGGCACGGTTTCCAGTTCGACCTTCATCTATGCCTTTTCCACCCAGCGCAATGCAGACAATGCCGGCACCGGTCTGTGGCAAGGCAGCGGCGCGGCTGCCGATAGCGCCGACTCCTACAAGCCGCCCGGCCTGGTCGATGGTGTCACCGCCGTGGCCTTGACCACCAATACAGGCAATTCGGTTGGCAGCGGCGTGCCCAATGTCGGCTCGGCCAACTACGGCTTTACCAAGATGATGTATGCCGGCACGCTGCGCGAAGGCACCAAAGCCGAACTGCTGGCGGCCATTGGCGACCCAACCCGCTGGGCGGGTGGCTCGGGTAATGGCTACCAGTTCAATGTCGGCCCGGGTTATGAATACACGGCCAACTTCGTGGTCAGGGACATGGCCACGTCCCCCGGCACCACTGCATACATGGAAAATGGCGCCGCTGTCCTCATTGACAATGCACTCGTTCTCAGCAGCAGCTTGCAGAACGATCCAGTCGCCGCCAGCGTGCGCATTGTCTCAGGGTTCGTGGCAGGCCAGGATGTGCTGGCCTTTGCCAATGACGGCAGCTCGATGGGCGACATCTCCAGCAGCTACGACGCCAGCGCGGGCGTGCTGCAGCTGAGCTCGGCCAATGGCGCCACGCTGGCCCAATGGCAAGCCGCGCTGCAGGCCGTAAGCTACGCCAACAGTTCCGACAATCCAGGCACCGCAATTCGTGCCATGCTGTTTACCGCCGACTCGGGGGCCCAGGGCAGCACCAGCGCCATCAAGACTGTGAGTGTCACGGCCATCAACGACGCGCCCGTGCTGTTGAGGTCGCCAGGCGTGACGGCTTACACCGAGAACGGCGCGCCGCTGGCCATCGATACCGGCCTGGTGCTCAACGACATCGACAACGTCACGCTGGTGTCGGCCACGGTGGCCATTACCAGCGGCTGGTCGGCCAGCCAGGATGTGCTGGCTTTCGTCAACAGTGGCCACTACATGGGCGACATCAGCGGGCAATATGATGCCGCCAGCGGCACGTTGAACCTTGGCAGCGCACGCGGCGCAACGCTGGCAGAATGGCAGGCCGCGCTGCGGGCGGTGACTTATGCAAACAACTCGGAGTCGCCCGACACCACCACCCGCATCATCAGCTTCACGGTCAATGATGGCGCGGCAGGCAGCGCGCGTGTCGACAGGAGCTTGAGTGTGACGGCCGTCAACGATGCGCCGGTGGTCATCACGTCCAGCGGTGTGACCCCCTATACGGAAAATGGCACTGCGGTGGTCATCGATGGCGCCATCAGCCTGGCCGATCTCGACAATGCCACGCTGGCGTCGGCTCAAGTCAGCATCGGCAACAACTTCAGCTCCGGCGACCTGCTCAGTTTCGTGGTTGACGCCAGCACCATGGGCAACATTCGCCAGACCTTCAATTTCCCCGACTATGTCACCCTGGTGTCCGACGGCGCCACGGCCACCCTGGCGCAATGGCAAGCTGCGCTGCAGGCGGTCTACTTCCAAAGTCTTTCCGACAATCCCGGGTCGTCCGACCGCAGCATCAATTACACCGTCAACGATGGCAGCAGCGACAGCCTGGTCGCGACCAGGCTGGTTCGGGTCACGGCTGTCAACGATGCGCCGATGCTGACTGCCACCAGCGGCAGCACGGCCTATGCAGAAAACGATGCACCTACCGTGATCGATGCCGGCGTGACAGTGGCGGACGTCGATAATTCCACCCTTGCCGCGGCCACGGTCAGCATCAGCGGCGGCCTGGCCAACGGCCAGGATGTGCTGGCGTTTGCCAACACCGGCGCAGCAGCCATGGGCAACATCAGTGCCAGCTACAACAGCGCCACCCGGGTGCTGAGCCTGAATTCGGCGGGCGCGACGGCCACGACCGCACAGTGGCAGGCAGCGCTGCGGGCCGTGACCTACCACAACAATTCCGACAATCCCGACACCGCCAACCGCACCATCAGCTTCATGGTCAGCGACGGCACCGACACCAGCAATGTGGCTACCCGCAGCATCAGCCTGACGCCCGGCAATGACGCCGCCGTGATCGTCATTTCGCCCGGGATCACGCACTATACGGAAAACGATTCCTATACCGCTGTCGATGCCGGTGTGACGCTGAGCGACGCCGACAATGCCACGCTGGCCTCCGCCGAAGTGACCATTACCGGCAACTACACTGCCGATGATTTCCTCGGCATCTTCATCGATGCCGGCACCATGGGCAACATCCAGTGGATACATGCCATTGGCCCCGGCACCGTGCGCCTGGAATCGGCGGGCGCAACAGCCACGGTGGCGCAATGGCAGGCGGCGTTGCGCGCAGTTATCTATATCAATAACTCGGACAACCCGGTTGCCAACGACCGCACCGTAAGCTTCACGATCAATGACGGCAGCGTCGACAGCGCAGTTGCCACCCGCGTCTTGCGCGTGACCGCCGTCAATGACGCGCCGGTGGTCACGGCTTCGGGCAACCCGGCTGTGTATTACAAAAACGACGCGCCCCTGGCGCTCAGCCCTGCCGTGGTTCTTGACGACGTTGACAACGCCACCCTGGCATCGGCGACCGTCAGCGTGACCGCCGGCTTTGCCTTTGGCCAGGATGTCCTGGCGTTTTCCAACACCGGCAACGCGGCCATGGGCAACATCAGCGCAAGCTACAACGCCAGCACCGGCGTGCTGTCCATGGTCTCGGCCGGCAGCACGGCAACGATCGCGCAATGGCAAACGGCGCTTCGTAGCGTCACCTACGCCAACACCTCGAACAGTCCCAGCACAAGCGACCGCACCATTGGCCTGGTCATCAACGATGGCATCAGCAACAGCACGCCGGTGTACAGCATCCAGCGTGTCGAAGCGGTCAATCATGCTCCAGTGGGTACCGCGCATGCGATTGCCGTCCAGGCCGATACGCCATATGTGTTCTCTGCCAGCGATTTCGGCTTTACCGATCCACGTGACGTGCCGTCCAACGCCTTGCTGTCCGTGACCATCACCACGCTGCCGGCCCAAGGCACGCTGCGTGTCAATGGCGTGGCGCTGGCGGCGGGCGACGTGGTACAAAAGTCCGACATCGACGCCGGCCGGCTGGTGTTCACGTTTGCATCGTCGGCAGCATCGCCAGCGTTTGGCGCGCGCACGGTCGATGGCATGCATTTCCAGGTCCGGGATGATGGCGGCACTGCCAATGGCGGCGTCGACACCGACCCCACGCCTCGCGCTCTGACCATCATGGTGAGTTCGCTCAACTCCGCACCGGTGGGCACGCCGCATACGGTGACAGCGCTGGAAAACAACGCCTACACCTTTGCCGCCAGCGACTTCGGCTTCACCGACCCGGGCAGCGGGCACGCCGACCAGCTGCTGCAGGTGCAAATCACCACGCTGCCTGCGAGCGGCACGCTGAGCTTCCAGGGGATTGCGGTGCGCGCCGGCAGCTGGATCGATGTCGCCGGCATCAATGCTGGCGCACTGACCTATATGCCGGCCGCCAATGCCAATGGCGCAGCCCTGGCGGTGTTTACCTTCCAGGTCAGGGACGACGGTGGCACGGCGGGCGGCGGCATCGATACCGACGCCACGCCCCGGCTTTTGAGCATCGATGTCACGCCGGTCAACAGCGCGCCGACCGGCAACTCGCAGACCTTGGCGCTGCTCGATGACCGCCATTACACCTTTACTGCCGCCGACTTCGGCTTTGCCGACGCCAGCGACAGTCCGGCCAACCGCTTTGCATCGGTGCGCATCGTGACCCTGCCATCTGCAGGCATTCTGAGCATCAACGGCCGTGCTGTTGCGGCCGGCGACATGGTGCTGGCCGCCGACATCGAAGCCGGGCGGCTGGTGTATGCGCCGCAGGCCAACATCGGGGTGAAGATCCTGCTGGGCTTTTCCTTCCAGGTGCGCGACGACGGTGGCCTGGCCAATGGAGGCGCCGACACCGATCTACAAGTGCGCCTCATGACGCTGGACATTGCCAATGCGCTGGTGGGCAATCCCGGCATCATCATGCTGCCATCGAGTTTTGGCGGCAACCCATCGCCTGCCAACTACAACGACGACACGTCGGCCACGCGCGCTGCAGCCACGGTCGCCGCTACAAGCGCCACGCAGGCAGCGTCGGCGACATCGGCTGCATCCTCTGCGAGTGCCGCCTCGGTGCGTCACACCGATGTCATTTCCGGCGCCAGCGCCAACGCCGGGGTGTTGGCAGGCCAGGCAAATGAGGCAATCCTCCGAGTCAGCCTGAACGGATTTTCGAATGACCGTCGTGATGAATCCGCAGCGCGTAATGTCAGCGAGGTCAACGTTGCCGTCACCGTGCCCGCAGCAGAATCTGCCAGCGTTTTCAAAACCACTGTGGTAGTGCAAGCACCCACCGACCGGCGCAGCAGCCTGATGGCGTTCCAGAAAATATCCTCAAGCGATTTCATCGCCGCCCAAGCCCGTTCCGCCACCGCAGGCGAAGAAGACGCCGGCGAGCGTGGCGCCCTGGGCACCACTGTCCACCGCATCGAAGCAGCCGTGGCAGTCTCGGCCCTGAGCGCAATCTGGGTCGTCGCGCGCAAGGCAGCGCTGGTATCGAGCCTGCTGTCGACCGTGCCAGCGTGGCTCAGGCTCGACCCCATGCCGATCTTGTCCGGCAGCGACGAGGCAGAAGCACCGGAAGAGCTGGCAGAAGCCGAGGACACGGAACAGGGCGATTCGGTTGAGCACCTGTTTACCGTCGAGGGAAAGGTGGGCAGACAGGTCAAGGGAGCGGAGGACGAGTAATGCTACAGCGCGCGGTTTCTTTTACAGAGGGGAGTGAACTGCCGGCACAGAGTCAGCGGCGACTTGAATATTCGCGACAGACTTTCGAAACTGTATTGAAATTGCGCTCTGCATTCATTGATTGTTTGTTTTCTCCAATACACGATCACTGTCTATGTTTCAAGCATTGTTCAGACAGTTGTTCGCCACTTCCTCAATCAAATAGCGATCCAGGTCGTTGACCATAAACATCTGCATCGCATCGTTTGTCAGGTATTAAGCCACAGTTGAATCAATATCATGAGTACATTTGCAGTCTATTCTTTTGACTCATCGTGTGAGATGGTAGCGATGTACTTGGGGATGGTCCAAGGATATCACCCCATTTTTTATGCAAATATCTTCCAAACTATGTGCAAGCTTCGCAAAAACCATGTCCTGTGGAATTTATGTCAACGAAGCTACCCGATTCCGCACTAATTTGCTCAAATGAAGATCGGTTAAGTTCGAAATTTCTTCGCCGTGCAACCGAAGAATGCACTTAGATTTACTTATATTGTCGTCAATGTAGATAGAGTAATTTTTTCAGCAAAAATTCAAATTGTTCATCTTGACCAGGAAACATTTCGTAAAAGTTATTGATTGTTGTTTGAATGAAAGCGTGAAACGACTGTTCATCACAAAAGAATTCTGGGTGAGTAAGCTCAAAACTGTCTGGGTCGACAAAAGCACGAAACTGGCAGTCAGCAGGCCAGCTTTCGTAACCTTCAATGGCGTCGGTTTTACGACGTTCAATTATCCAACCCGGGTCCCCGGCAATTCCACCGAGGTCGGATGGATTCGACACTAGGCGCGCCAAGTCTAAAAATCGCCGATCCATGAACACCACATTCATACA
>JBPBPY010000438.1:0-14898 GCA_050954505.1 Janthinobacterium lividum | reverse complement strand
CTGCCACAGGCGACTTTCGCAAGGACGCTGCCAGCGGCGCAATCTTCCTCAACAAGGGCGAGCCATTCGAAACCGGCCAGAAGATCGTGCAGAAGGATCTGGCCCGCACCCTGCGCGCCATCAGCCATCTGGGCGCTGACGGCTTCTACAAGGGTCCCGTGGCTGCAGCATTGATCAAGGCCAGCAAGCAAGGTGGCGGCTTGTTTACCCAGGCCGATTTCGACCAGTACAAGACGCGCGAACTGGCGCCCATCGAATGCGACTACCGTGGCTACCATGTGGTGTCGGCGCCGCCGCCCAGTTCAGGTGGCGTGGTGATCTGTGAAATGCTCAATGTCCTGGAAGGTTATCCGCTCAAGGACCTGGGTTTTCGTTCGGCGCAATCGGTGCATTACCAGATCGAAGCCATGCGCCATGCCTATGTCGACCGCAACAGCTATCTTGGCGACCCGGACTTCGTCGACAATCCCATCGCGCGCCTGACCGACAAGGCCTATGCAGCCCAGGTCCGCAACGCCATCGATCCCGACAAGGCAGCGGTTTCGAAAGACCTGAAACCAGGCGTGGCGCCCCACGAGGGCAGCAATACCACACACTATTCGATTGCCGATTCATTCGGCAATGCGGTCTCGGTCACCTACACGCTCAACGACTGGTTCGGCGCCAAGGTCACTGCCGCCGGCACCGGTGTCCTGCTCAACAATGAAATGGATGACTTCACCGTCAAGATCGGCGTGCCGAACATCTACGGCCTGGTGCAGGGCAAAGCCAACGCCATTGCGCCATCGAAGCGGCCCTTGTCGTCGATGAGTCCAACCATCGTCACCAAGGACCAGCTGCCGGTGATGGTCGTGGGCACCCCGGGCGGCAGCCGCATCATCACCGCCGTGCTGCATACCATCCTGAATGTGGTCGACTACGGCATGAATGTGCAGGAGGCTGTCGATGCACCACGCTTTCACCAGCAATGGCTGCCCGATGTCACCAACGTCGAAACCTTCGGCCTTTCGCCCGACACCCGCGCGCTGCTCGAAGCCAAGGGCCACAAGTTCGGCCCGCCCCAGCCTGCCAACCACCTGGCAGTGGTACTGGTCGGCGCCCCCTCGCTTGGTGGCAAGCCGGTCGGCAGGAACAGGTTTTACGGCGCAAATGATCCGCGTCGCAACAGCGGGTTGGCGCTGGGTTATTAGAAGTTCCGACACCAGCGCGCAAGGTTGCCGGAGAGTTTGTTAATCTGCATCTGCAAGTTGTCGTCGAGTGATTGCGCGCAGTGCTGCAAATCTGGCTTCCACTTCTTCACCAGGGATCAGATCGCCCTTGTTGGCAGACTCGACGGCAGTCTGAACCTGGTGACGAAACCACTCGTCATACATGACAAGTGCAAATACTATTTTTCAAATTTTTGCATGATTATCATCGAAGCAGGGTTTTCAACATCCCGTTCTGGCTTGTAGAACAAAGCTTTAGTGACAAGGAAGCAAACTCGGTTCAATCGCTGCCGCTCGTTTGGAGATGCGGTTGCGCAGTGCAATGTTCGATCCCCAAAAAATTGGACCAGGCTCCTGACCGTTGACCATAAAAAAACCCCGCGAAGGCGGGGTTCCGTATTCGGCAGCAAAGCCTATTTATAAAAAGGCTCGACCTTGCCTTTTAATTTCGTCAGCAGCGGTTGCCCCTTGCGGTCCAGCGCCTTGCCGGCCTGGACCTTGATCCAGCCTTCGCTGATGCAGTACTCGCTCACATTGTTGAGCTCCCGGTCATTGAACCGGATACCGACATCATGTTCGAACACGGCGGCGTCATGGTGCGTGCTGCGCGGGTCGCTGGCGAGGCGGTCGGGGAATGGCGGTAGGTTTGCGGTATCGTTCATCTGCTGGTTCTCTGCTGGTGTGTAACGGATCTGGTTACTGATGTGATTGGATCAAACCGTCCATGCGCCAGCCCGGCAATAGCGCTGGCGCATCGAACGACAGGACTAGTTGTTGACCACTGCTAGGCGCGGCTCGTTGTTGACGAAGCGCTCGCGGATCGATGCGCTGATGCCGGCAGCATCGAGCCCGCACAGGGCCAGCAATTGCGCGGCATCGCCATGGTCGATGAACTTGTCCGGCAAGCCCAGCTGCAACAGCGGCTTGACGATGCCTGCTGCGGCCAGGGCTTCGGCCACCGCGCTGCCGGCGCCGCCCATCAGGCAGCCCTCTTCGACTGTCACCAGCGCGTCGTGACTGGTGGCCAGCTGCTTGAGCAGTTCGGTATCGAGCGGCTTGATGAAGCGCATGTTGGCCACCGTGGCGTTGAGACCCTCTGCAGCCGCCACGCTCGGCGCCACCATGGTGCCGAACGCCAGGATCGCGATGCTGCGGCCTGTGCGCACGAGCTTGCCGGTGCCGATCTCGATGGTGTCCAACGCCTTGCTGACCACGGCACCAGTGCCGGCGCCACGCGGGTAGCGCACGGTTGCCGGTCCAGCATACTGGTACGCCGTGCTGAGCATTTGCCGGCATTCTTCTTCATCCGAGGCGGCCATGACCACCATGTTCGGAATGCAGCGCAGGAATGCCATGTCGTAATTGCCGGCATGGGTGGCGCCGTCGGCGCCCACCAGGCCAGCACGGTCGAGCGCAAACGTGACGTCGAGGTTTTGCAGCGCCACGTCATGGATCAGCTGGTCATAGCCGCGCTGCAGGAATGTCGAATAGATTGCCAGCACCGGCTTCAAGCCTTCGCAAGCCAGGCCGGCGGCAAACGTCACGGCATGCTGTTCGGCGATGCCGACATCGTAATAGCGCTGTGGAAATCGCTGCTCGAATGCCACCATGCCCGACCCTTCGCGCATGGCCGGCGTAATGCCGACCAGCTTGTCGTCTGCCGCAGCCATGTCGCACAGCCAGTCGCCGAATACCTGGGTATAGGTGGGCTTGGACGACTTGACCGGTTTGATGCCTTCGGCCGGATTGAACTTGCCCGGCCCGTGGTACAGGACTGGATCGGCTTCGGCCAGCTTGTAGCCCTGGCCTTTTTTCGTTACCACGTGCAGGAACTGCGGCCCCTTGAGCTCCTTGAGATTCTGCAGCGTGGGAATGAGCGACTCGAGGTCATGGCCGTCGATCGGGCCGATGTAGTTGAAGCCGAATTCCTCGAACATGGTGGCCGGCACGATCATGCCCTTGGCATGCTCTTCCAGCCGCTTGGCCAATTCCAGCACCGGGGCCGGCAACACCGACTTGCCGACATTCTTGGCGCGCGCATAGAATTTGCCCGACATCAGGCGCGCCAGGTAGCGGTTCAGCGCGCCCACCGGCGGCGAGATCGACATGTCGTTGTCGTTTAAGACCACCAGCAAGTTGATGTCGTCATAGACACCGGCATTGTTCATGGCTTCGAACACCATGCCGGCGGTCATGGCGCCGTCGCCGATCACCGCCACCGAATGGCGCTCATGCCCCAGCGTTTTTGCCGCCAGTGCCATGCCCAGCGCAGCCGAGATCGAGGTCGAGGAATGGGCCGTGCCGAAGGTGTCGAAAATGCTTTCATCGCGGCGCGGAAAACCCGAGATGCCGTCGAACTGGCGCAGCGTGTCCATGCGGTCGCGCCGGCCTGTGAGGATCTTGTGCGGGTAGGTCTGATGGCCGACATCCCAGACAATGCGGTCGTCCGGCGTGTTGAAGACATAATGCAGTGCAATCGTCAGCTCCACCGTGCCGAGGTTGGACGACAGATGGCCACCGGTGCGCGCTACCGACTCCAGCAGGAAACTGCGCAGCTCGTCCGCCAAGGGTTTGAGCTGGCTGCGCGACAGACGCCGCATGTCCGCAGGCGCTTCGATTTTTCCAAGCAAATCCATTTTCTGCATATTATGCTTTCCGCAACACGATCAAATCAGCCAGCTCGCGCAAACGCTGCGCCTTGCCTGCAAACGGCGCCAAGGCCGCTTGGGCGTCGTCCCGCAGCTTCTCGGCCAGCTGCCGTGATTGTTCCAATCCCAGGATGGAGACATAGGTCGGCTTGTTGTCCGCCGCATCCTTGCCAGCCGTCTTGCCCAGCGTGGCGGAGTCGGCGGTGGCATCGAGCACATCGTCGACGACCTGAAAGGCCAGGCCAATCGCACTGGAATAACTGTTCAGTGCGGCAGTTTCCTCCCCCGACAAGGTCTTGCCCGCCATGGCGCCAAGCAGCACCGCTGCCGACAACAAGGCGCCGGTCTTCATCGAATGCATCTGCTCCAGCTGCGCCAGAGTGAGCGGCAAACCGACACTGGCAAGGTCAATGGCCTGGCCGCCGCACATGCCCAGCGAACCCGAGGCCCGTGCAAGAACACCGAGCATGTCCAGCCGGCGCGCCGGATCGGCAACCGTGCCGGTGTTTGCCAGCGCGTCATCAGGCGCACCGACGGCGCCGTCTTCGCACAGCACCGCGAATGCCTGCGACTGCAAGGCGTCACCCACCAGCAGCGCGGTTGCTTCGCCAAATTTCTTGTGCACCGTCGGCTTGCCACGGCGCAGTGCATCGTCATCCATGCATGGCATGTCGTCATGCACCAGTGAATAGGCATGGATCATTTCCAGCGCGGCGGCGGCGCGAAACAGCAAATTGCGCTCGGCGCCAAAAAATTCACCCGCGGCGAAAACCAGCAAGGGACGCACCCGCTTGCCGCCATCGAGGGTGGCATAACGCATGGCTTCATGCAGCTGTTGCGGCGCCTGGCTGCTTGCAGGCAGCAGCGCCAGCAGCGCCTGTTCCATCTCGGTCTGCACGGTCTTCATCCAGCCATCGAATGGCATCATTCGTCGGCCTCAGCCACCACGCTGCTGGCCAGGGGCTTGAGCATTTCCCCTTCCAGAACCTTGACCTGCTGTTCGACACGGTCCAGCGAGCCGGTGCAGTAGCGCACCAGTTCGGCCCCGCGCCGGTAAGCCAGAACCGATGCCTCAAGCGGCAGTTCACCGGCCTCCATGCTGGCGACGAGTTGCTCAAGCTCTGCCATGGCAGCTTCGAAATTGGGTGGTGCGCCCGCACTGGCGTCATTGGAGATGTCGACGTCCGGGTTCTGTTGTTTTGCCATAAAGGTGTCCAGCTGGAAATTCAACCTGCCATTTTAAAACAAACTGGCACACGCAGGTGCGGTGATCGACATGCGCCGGCCGGCCCGATTGCACAAAACGAACCGGCAGCCGCGACACGATCGTGAACGCAACGATGAATTCCATCACAAGTTTGCGCAGCATCAATTTTCTTGTCGAGCCGAGATCAGCGCATGATCGCCAGCGCTTGATCGCCACTGATTGACCGTCGTGGCGTCGGCAAGGCAGCAACGTTTGCTCTTCAAAAACCACACTGCTCTCAGGTATAATCGTCGGTTCTGTCCAAAATTTCCTCTTCATTTCGTTTGAAAATAGGTTTTTGCGGATTCTTTCTCTCTTAGGTTGGTGCAAATTAATTTGGGGGGTGGGAATGTCCGATCTGGCTACTATTGCCAAGCTCGCGCGATCCAACGCGCAACTTCCGGTCAATGTCTATTTTGACGAGACGCTGTTGCAACAGGAAATCAGGGAATTGTTTCGCCAGGGGCCGCGTTATGCCGGCCACGAACTCATGGTGCCGAATGTGGGCGACTTTGCCACGCTGCCATGGGAAAACGAGGGCCGCATGCTGGTGCGCAGCAAGGAAAGCGCAACAGCCGGTTCGCCTGGCGCTCAAGGTGCCCAAGGCATTGAATTGCTCTCCAACGTCTGCCGTCACCGGCAGGCGAAGATGCTCAATGGGCGCGGCAATTCCAGCAACATCGTTTGTCCCCTGCACCGCTGGACCTATGACCTCGAGGGCCAGCTGATCGGCGCGCCGCATTTCGGCGAAACGCCTTGCCTGAACCTGTCCAACACTGGTCTCGACAGCTGGAATGGCTTGCTTTTCGAGCGCGGCGGCGTCGATGTGAAAAAGATGATGTCTTCGCTTTCAGTGGCGCAAGACCTCGACTTCAGCGGCTACATGCTGGACCATGTCGAAATCCACGAGTGCGATTACAACTGGAAGTCCTTCATCGAGGTCTATCTCGAGGATTACCATGTCGAGCCCTTCCATCCCGGTCTTGGAAAATTCGTCAGCTGTGAAGATCTGACCTGGGAATTCGGTGACGGCTACAGCGTGCAGACCGTTGGCGTCAACAATGCGCTGGCCAAGTCCGGCTCACCGGCCTACCGCAAATGGCAAGAACAGGTGCTCAAGTTCCGCGATGGCGTGGCGCCGCCACAGGGGGCGATCTGGCTGACCATTTATCCCAACATCATGGTCGAGTGGTATCCGCATGTGCTGGTGGTCTCGACGCTGTGGCCAAAAGGCCCGCAAAAGACCACCAATGTGGTGGAGTTCTACTATCCCGAAGAGATCGTGTTGTTCGAACGCGAATTTGTCGAAGCCGAGCGCGCGGCCTACACCGAGACCTGCATCGAGGATGATGAAATTGCGCTGCGTATGGATGCCGGCCGCAAGATCCTGCTCGAGCGCGGCGAAAACGAAGTCGGGCCATATCAGTCGCCAATGGAAGATGGCATGCAGCATTTCCATGAGTGGTATCGCCGCAAGATCACGCTGTGATTCAGCCCCGGGTCCGGCTGATCGGATCCGGTTTGCGTGCCAGCTGCTCGCCCACTAGCGTTTTTCCTCGATCGTCACCGTGATGAGTGCATTGGCCAATTGCAGATTATCCAGCGTGGTCTTCGAATAGTCGATCGCTTCTTGCGTGCCCTTGAGCTTCTTGATGATCAGATGCAGTCTGACGGGCCGGTTCGTCAACAACCTGCACAGCGAGTTGACCACTGTCTTCGTCACCCCCGCTTGCAGATCCAGATGCTGCAGCGTGCGGTTGGCTTGCAGGCCACCAATCACGGTAACGAGAATCGACACGCAGTCTTTTTTCATTGTCAGACCAAAGCCCAGCAAATTTGCATTGCATGCCAATTGCGAAGCAATGTGACGGCCCTCAGCATCTTGAAACTGACCAAGATGAACATGAAGCATGCGCAGTTGCAGGTTTGTGAAGAGGATATCGAGCAAATGCAGATTTCCTAGAGCGTCCCCGGAGATGTTGACCCTGACCTGACGCAGGCTGCGGTTTTTTTTCAATGACGTAACGATGTCCGCGCTGTTGGGCCAGGTAACCCAAAATGACAAAGTTTCCAGAGTATTTTTTTCCAGTTGTTGATCCAGCCATTTGACGCTGAAATTTGAAAGCGGTGTTTTGAGAATGTTCAGCGTTTGCAAACCGGAATGTGCTCTCAAGGCATTAAGAATCAAATGAAAACTGATCGTGCTGAGCTCCTCGGACCCGAGGTCCAGGTGCAATAGCGGACTTTTTCCATTGACATGCATGCCAAGGTAGACGGGCAACGCTCCCAGCTTTTGCGCTGCCCTGCAGGTGGTCGACAAGGCGTAGGCGGAAAAATGGGTTTGGCTTGCCAGCGGCGGAAAAAAATCGCAGTTCGGATTGTCATGTCTGACATTCAGGGCAAAGTTGACTGTGGACGGTTGTTGGCGGGCAGCCATGCTGTTTTGCAATTGGGCGAGGAATACCTTGTCTTCATAAGGCGGAAGATCTTTTTCAAGGTTGGCCATATTTGCAGCAGCGTTGGCGCGATTATTGTTGGCGTAAAACCGTTCACTGTTTTCTTCATAGATCAGTTCCAGGTGGCTCCAGCGCTCTGCACGAAAAATGCCACGCAGGATGGGCAGTGCCTGATGTTTCAGCAAACGCTGCAGGTGCTTCATCTGGGCAGGACCGCTCTGGCGAAAATTGACGCGCACAGTCTGGAAATCACTGGCAATGCGCTGCGAATATGTTTCGATTTCTTCCACACTCAATGCCGAACTGCCGATTCGACGGGCCAGTTCGTAAAACAGGGCTTCACACCGGTCGCCGCCCAGCGGTTCGCGCTGCGTTACCGCCATGGCAGCCTGATGGTGCGGCTTGCCGATCAGGGAAAACCGTGCCAGCGCGCGTGCTCGATGGAGCAAGCGCGGATGATGCCAGGGCCGGCAATCCACCACCACAGGTTCCGTCAGCAGCGTCGCGATTTTTTCCCAGCAGTCGCCGGGCAGCGGGAGCACTCCGGGCAGTGAGTGCACACCGTGCGCCGGGGGCAATGACGGCAGGGGCGTCAGACTATGCGAAGCAGGACGCACCTCGATCAGCGGCATCGCTGGCGGCAGAGCCGCTGGTACTGGTGGTGCTGGCCGCAACGGTACGGGAAGCGGCGCTGGTACTGGTGGTGCTGGCCGCAACGGTACGGGAAGCGGCGCTGGTGCCGCAGCGGTAAACGCCTGCTGGTAGGTACGCTTGATGCCCGCGCTGGCGTCAAAGACCCTGTTCAAATCCATTGTTGCGTTCTCCATTCCAGGAAAATATTGCTGTAAATTTCGCTGCGATATTCGCTGTGAATTTCGCTGCCATCAGCGTTGCACGTCCTTGCAAATGCCCATGCCGACATGCGCCAGCTGCAATCAATTCCTTGCCCCGGCAGCCTTCACATCGCTTGCGTCACGGAGGTGCCAGGCTTGAAGTCCCGCCGAAGCCCGCACACGGAATCAGGCCAGAGTGCACACATCACCTGGCCGGCTCCAGATCCTTGAAGTTGATCGAACAACGGATCAAGGGATTTTCGGCCAGCAGATCGCGCAGCGGGTCAGTGACATCGCCAACAGGCTGGTCGCGCGAGTCCCAGGGTATGTTCAAAATCAGGTGCAAAGGGGTTTCTCGTCTGTTGAGCGACTTGTAGAGGTGTCTGGCGCCAGCTTTGGTCATGTTCAAGCCAACCATGGCAAAGCGTTCCAGCCCCTGGTTTTTTTGCAGCGCTTTGAAAATGGCATACATGCCCCACGCCCGGCAATTTGAAAGATCAATTGCCAGCTCGCGCAGTGTTTGATTGTGTTCGATCAGGAATGCCACGGCCTCACCGATGGGTTTTCTGAGATAGGGGATCAATAAAGTCACACTTGAAAGAGTGCGATTCCGAATGATGCAATCAATTTCGCGGCGAAATTTGTCACCTTGCGGATCTTCCGCGTCCCATTCAAAGCTCAATGACCGCAGGGTGCGGTTGTGCGCCAAACCTGCCAGCCATGGCTCGGCAGGTGCACCGCGACACGAAAATGCCAGTTGCTCCAGCGTCTGATTTTCTTCCATCAGTTTATGGATGAACAGCACCGATTTCTTGCGCAGGCTGACTCTTTTCAAGTCAAGGGCCAGCAAATTCGGGTTGCTGCGCACTGCGTCGAGAATTGCATCCACGGTTACCGTTCCTTTCGACCCATCCAGGCTAAGTGCCTGTAAACCCTGACCTGCCGAACCACGATGCGTGAGCGCATGTGCGAGTCCAAAGTCGTATCTGGCAGCGCCGTCGAAAGGCAAATGGCAGTCGATTGCACTGAAATATGTTTTATCCGAAGGCGTCGTGCCGGCAAACAGGTCGACATGGCATGCATGGCTTGCAAAGTCCGGGCTCAGGTTCAGGCTGACCTTGCCCATTACCGGGCGCGCTGCCATCGCGGCGCCGAGTGTTGTGAGGAAATCTGTCCTGGCGCTGATGTGGGTTGAAGAAATTTTCCCGTTGTCCTGAAGTGAAGACAGGTGAAAATTGACGCCCAGCGTCAAGGTATCCCAGTTCAGGGATGAAAAAATCGCGGGCAGAACGACATCGCTGTACATCTTCGCCGGTACCGTGAATTGGCTGCCGCCGACAAAAACCTTGTCACGAAAGGTTACCGTCAGGTGGTGCCATCGACCGCATATCTCTACCACACGTTGATGAACATCCTTGAGTGGAATGATCTTGCTGGCAATTTGCGCAAATAACATGACGAATTCATGGTTGCTGCGCTCGCCACCCACGCTGCTACGCTGCAAGGCAGTTTTCGCAATGGCAGAGTGAGCACGGCTAACGCAAGCCAGCGCCGCCAGGCAAGGCAGGCCTTGATCCGGCATATTCACTACCCGTTCGAACCGTGCTAACAAACCTGGTATCGAAGCGACGGGTTTTGGTGCAATGTCGAGTTCAGCAGCAATGCGAAGCCAGCATTCTTGCGGTAGTGCCGGTGGCGCATTTCGTGCCACGACTTGCGCTGATGGCACAAGCGCGGGCACAGGCGCAGGCGCAGGCGCTGGTGATGCTACCGGCGATGCGACAGCGCTGCCAGGCGGGACTGGCAGCAAGGTAATGGGCAAATCCGCGGCCGGATCAGCCATTCTGGGCAAAGACGCCAAACGCACACGTTTCATGACTTCCTTGATGATCGCAAAATGGCACGCAAAGCAACGGGGTCACGCAATCCGGATTTCAGTTGCGTATGTCGCTCTGCCTGCGGCGTCGCACTGCACGACGGGTCATCAGTAACAGCGACATCAATGCCTCAACGGTTGTCATGCCGGCGCCAGTTCGATGTTTTTCGCTGTGCAACGAATGCGTGGATTGAGCGACAGCAGACGGCGCAGCCTGACCCACACCACTTCGGCTTCCTGGTTCGTGTTTCGAGAGTCACTATCAAGATAAACATGCAAACCGGTTTGCCGCCTTTTCAGCGCGACAGAAAGATGTTGGGCGCCGGTCGCGTTGAGTGCCATGCCGGTGACGGTGAAACGTTCCAGCTGTTGATTCCTTCCCAAGGCACGCAGTACGGGATACAGACCTTTGAGCAAGCCCGAGTCCGCTTCCAGCACCAATTCGCGGACCATCGAATTGCGACCGATGAATTCAGCAACGCATTGGCCATTTTTCAAGTCGAGCCAGTCGATGCGGAGCGTCAGATGGGTAATGGAACGGCTCGCTGCAATGCAGTCAAGTTCCCGGCCCAGGCTGTTGTCGCGGTTATTTTTTTCCACAAAACGCACGTTCAAGGTATCGATGCGGGTGTTGTGCACCAGACCGGCCAGGCATGCCGATGCGTGCGAATGGAAAGCAATCAATCCCAGCGATGTCAGTGCCTGGTTTTCCTGCAGCATGCTGGTCAATGCGGGAACCGATCCTTCATCGAGCATTCGCGACTTCAAATGCAGCGCCAGCAAGCTGCGGTTTTTCCTGAGTGCAACGAATAGCGGGCTGATGTTTTTGCCAATTGGTGGAACATAGCTCAACTGCAGCGAGCGCAGGCACTGGCGTCCTGGATAATCTTCCCGAAGAGTGTTGACCAGGCTTTCAAAGCCACGGCCATAGTGCGTGTGTCCATCGGAGGCCAGCGTGAAATCGAGTGCACTGAAGCGCGCCGGACTGGTGGCAGTCATGCCGGCATACAGGTCCAGTCCTTCCAGATCGGAGGCAAATTCGCGTCGCAGCGTCAAATTGATGGCAGATGGCGTCGTGCGCTCCCCGATCAGATTGCTCAGCAAGGCAGGCAATCGCTTCCTGATGTCATGGTGTACCGCAAGTTGAAAATCGATGACCAGTGTCAGGCTGCGCCACTGTGGGCAACTGAATATTCCGGGCAACACGTCCAACATTTGCATCGCTGCGTCGAACGCCTTCCCTTCGACAATATTGCTAAACGTCAATGATAGATGCTCGTGACGGCTGCAAAGCGCCACGAGGCGCTCGCGCAAGATGGTTGGAGGCAGCTGACCTTGGATATATTCATTGAGCCAGTGGCGAAAGCGTTGCTCGACACGCTCGCCGCCATGGATGGATTGCAGCAGTGCGGTCTCGCTGACCTCGTGCAGGCAGCGATTGACCCTGCCCAACGAAACCAGCGAGCGTAGAGCGGTTTGTGTTGCAGTGGGTTGGCAGGCAGGCCAGTTGGTCAATCTCGGCATCCGGGGTAATGGCAGCGGTGCGCTGACCATTTGCTGCGCGATGGCGCTCCAGCACTCGGCTGGCAACTGTGGAAAAAAAGCTGGCGAGATCAACGACAGCGGCAGGTCCGCTGCAGCCAGGCCGGCGCTCCCGGAAGCCAGCATTTCCCTTGATGCCGTCGGGGCATCGACGGGCAAGCCATGCCTTTCAAAAAGCGCGCGTTGAACCATTGCTGCTGCTAAAACCTCCTGCTGGGCACGTTGTTTACCAAACTCATGATGAACAATTGTCAATGAGATATATTCCCTCTGGTAGAGACTGACTGGTCCGCGCCGCCGTTTCGGCGCCTGCCGGCCCGGCACTGCCGGCGCATCTGCATCGGCAGCATTCGGGGTTGCGAATGCCGGCAAGCGCCGGTTCGGGACCGGATAGGTGCAAACACGCTGCGGTGGTGCTTCGCGAGTGCGTTTCATGAGTTTCCCAATCAAGGTTATCCAACGGTCTGAGTAACATGACTGGCGTGCCGGTTCCACTTCGTGTGTGGATTCCTGCGAATCCCTGCGGGTTTGTGCGGGTCAGAGCGGACCCATGTCGAATCAGCCTTGCATGGCCACCTACAGTTGCACCCCCTTGATGGTGCAGTGAATCAATGGATTGACTTGTGCCAGTTCGCGCAGGATCGTCCAGGCCCGCGTTATATCCGTGGTATGCAGGCGTGGCTCGGCGTCAAGGTGAAAATGCAAGGCGGTCTTGCGCGTGGCCAGCGAATCATGGATGGTCGCCGCATGGGCGGCGGTCAGCTTCATGCCGACGATGGTGAACCGTTCCAGTGTCTTATTGTGCTTGAGGGCCTTGAGTACAAAGGGCCAGGCGAAATTCTCGCCCCTGTAGGCGCTCAGTGCGAAATCGCTCACACCGGTATTTTGTTCGATGAAGCCGGCGACTGCCCGGCCGAAATCCTCATTCAGCGCAGGCGTTTGCAAGTGCAGTCTGGATATCTGATGGCCGTTATTGATGCAATCGAGTTCCTGCGCCAGTCCAACGTTTCGATACCGAGTGGGTTGCCAATGCAGCCGCAGTGTCGTCAAACTGTGGTTGTGTTTCAGTCCCGCCAGAGACGGCGTGTCGGCCGACGCGCTCGCGGTAAATTCCAGTGTTTTCAGCGTCGTATTTTCTTGCAACATTTCGGTGATTGCGGCATTCGACTCGTGGTTCAATGCGATCGACTCCAGATTCAGTTCGATCAGGCTGCTGTTGCGGCGCACAGCGCTGATGACCTGGTTTGCAGCAGGGCCGTTGAGGGGATGGCCAGACAAGCGCAACACACGCAGGCACTGCCGCTCGAGTCCATCGTCCTGCAAGGTCTTCACCAGGCCGTCGACGAAGCGACTGCCCATGCCGGTGGCCATACCACTGACCTTGCAATCGAGCGCGCTGAAACGCAAGCCTGCCGGATTTTTCAACTGCGTATGAAGATCGATATCCGTCATGTCGATGGCAAAGCCGGCCTCCAGCGCCAGGCCGACCGAACCGGGTGTGGTTCGTTGCGCCATCAATGTCGTGAGTGTGGTCAGGAAGCGTTCCCTGGCAGTCCTGTCCTGCAATGCGCCGGTAAAGTTGACAGAAAGGTGCAGATCCTGCCAGGCTGGATTGTCGAATATGCCCGGCAGGATGTGTTCGGAAAACAGCTCGACCGGTATTTGGCCAGTTGCATGACAGTTGAGCACATCAACGCAAAGATGCGCATGCTTGCCGCAGATCCGGGTGACGCTTTTGCGCACCTCATCGCCGGCCACTTCGCCGAGAGCGACCTTCTCGAACAGGGCCAGCAAATGGCCGGCAACGAGTTCACTGCCGAGGCGGCTCTGTTGCACGGCGGTTCTTGCACTGTCGTGCAGGCTGTGGGAAACACATCCCAGCGAAGCCAGTGAGCGCTGTGCCAGTCGAATCGACAAACGATCGCTGCGCAGAACCGGTGCGGTGGCCAGCTGATCGGCAATCAGGGTCCAGCATTCCTGCGGCAGCATTGGCAGCGCCGGCTGTGCCAGCTCTGGCTCGATTGCGATGCCGTGCACAACCGGCACTTGTGGCAGGCCAGGCTGCGCTGGAAGTTGCACCAGCGGCTGGACCAGCGGTTGGACCAACGGCGGGCCCAGCGGTTGAGCCGGCAATTGACCGCGCACCTGTTGCCGTGGCATCGGGTTGGCCGGCGCGGGTGCGGTTGCGGTTGCGGTTGCTTGCGCATGATCGCCGCCGGGCTGCACGGGCCGGTTCAAGGGATCGATCGGGCCTGGGTAGCGGAACGGCGTAATGGAAGCTTCTTCGCGGACGCGTTTCATGATTTCTTTAAAGTTGCGGATAAAGAAACTAGGTAACGCGCTGGACCGGCAAGGTTCCTTGATGAAAAATCCTGGAACCCGCCGTGTCCTCGGCAAGCCTTCAATGAAAGCTTTTCGGGAGTTCAATGGGAGTTCAATGCGAGTTCAGTGCAAACCCGGTGCAAGCCCGTGCAAGCTCAGTGCGCCTCATCCCAGTTCTTTCCCACACCCACTTCGGCCGTCAGCGGCACCTTCAATTCCGCAACGCCGGCCATCAATGCCGGCAAACGATGGCGCACCAGCTCGAGTTCGTCATTCGGCACTTCCAGCACCAGTTCATCATGCACCTGCATGACCATCAGCGACTTGAGCTTGTCGGTGTCGAGCCAGTTTTGCACTGCCACCATCGACAGCTTGATCAGGTCGGCAGCCGTGCCCTGCATGGGCGCATTGATGGCGGCGCGTTCGGCGCCCTGGCGGCGCGGACCGTTCGGCGAATTGATTTCCGGCAGCCACAGGCGGCGGCCAAACACGGTCTCCACATAGCCGTGCGCCTTGGCCTGCAGGCGCGTGGTGTCCATGAATTTCTTGACGCCGGCAAAACGGACGAAATATTTTTCAATGTACATCTGGGCGGCGGCGCGCTCGATGCCGAGGTTGGCTGCCAGACCAAAAGCGCTCATGCCGTAGATCAGGCCGAAATTGATCACCTTGGCGTAGCGGCGCTGCTCGGTGCTGACTTCATCCTTGTCGACGCTGAAGATTTCGGCAGCGGTGGCGCGATGGATGTCGACGCCCTCGGCAAAGGC
>JBPBPY010000405.1:0-14921 GCA_050954505.1 Janthinobacterium lividum | reverse complement strand
AGGTCCAGCTTGCCGGCTTCAACCTTGGCAATATCGAGAATGTCGTTGATCAGGTTGAGCAAGTCATTGCCTGCCGCATAGATGGTATTGGCGAACTGCACCTGTTCGGCATCGAGATTGCCCTTCGGATTGCCGGACAACAGCTTCGACAGAATCAGCGAACTGTTGAGCGGCGTGCGCAACTCATGCGACATGTTTGCCAGGAACTCGGTCTTGTATTTGCTGGCGCGCTGCAGGTCCAGCGCCCGCTCTTCCAGCGCAGTCTGCACTGCGTTCAAGGCGACGTTTTTCTGGTCCAGCCGCGCCGCCTGGTCGGCCAACTGGTCATTGGTCTGCTCCAGCTCGGCTTTCTGGTTTTCCAGCAGTGCCTGCGATTCTTCCAGCACGCGCGACTGTTCTTCGAGCTCTTCATTGGCGGTGCGCAGTTCTTCCTGCTGCACCTGCAGTTCCTCATTCAATTCCTGGGTGCGTGCCAGTGCCTCGTGCAACCGCAGACGCGCCATTGCCGCTTCGACTGCCCGGCCGATGTTGGGCGCCACCAGTTCCATGAATTCCAGCACCCGCGCGCCCGGCGGCTTCAGATAACCCAGCTCGATGACCGCGTTGACGACGCCATCGTTCTCTACCGGCAGGATCACCAGCTCGCGTGGATTGCCGCTGCCCAGCCCCGAATGCACCTTCAGGTAATGGTCGGGCAGGTTTTCGATATGCATCAGGCGCCGGGCAGAGACCGCTTGCCCCAGCAGCGAGCGCGCATGGCTGGCTTCCTGGTCGGCATGCGCCGAGGCGTTGCCGACACCGAAGCCCGCATTGCGTTTCAGGCTGCCATCGTCACCGCGCACATACATGGCCGCCACGGCAGCGCCGCTGTACTCGGCCAGGAAGGTGACCACTGTCTCCGCCAGCTTGCCTGCTTCGAGCTGGCCGATGCTGCGTTCGGCCAGCCGCGTCTGGCCGGCCCGTTGCCATGCCTGCCGCTCCAGCAAGACGGCGTGCTCTTCATGCTGCTTGAGCGCCTCGCCATACACCTTCGACAGGCGCAGCAGTTCGCGGCGGCCGAAATAAGCCAGGAAGGCGCTCAATGCCAGGCTGATGGCCAGGTAGCCGGAGACGCCAAACGTGGTCACTGCGCGGGCAGTATCGTTGCGCGACTTCAGCAGACTCTCTTCGGCTTCCAGGAAACGTACATATTCATTGCGGATTTCGTCGAATTGCTGCTTGCCGCGGCCGCTGCGCACCACCGGCAGGAAATCGCCACCACTGCGGCGCTGGACCACCATCGCTTCGGCGTACGCATCCCACTGCGTCTGCATGGCGGCGATGCGCCCCAGCCGTTGCACTTGGGCCGGATTATCCTGCACCAGTTCATTCAGTGCGCTGTTTGCCGCCGCACGCTGTTGCTTGGCGATGTTGTACTGCGCCAGGAAGGTTTCGTCATTGGTCAGCAAAAAACCACGCAAGCCCGACTCCTGGTCGACTGCCAGCTTGCTTAACGCGGTGGCATTGCCGATCACGCGCTCGGTATGCTCGACCCAGCCGAGGACAGAAAGAAGATAGATGATGATCGCTGCAAACAATGCCGCGCTGGCTACGCCAATGGCGAGCGGCAGGGTGATGTTGCGTGAAAGGATGCGGCGAAAATCCGATTGATCGATCTTGGCAGTACTAGGCATGCAAATCTTTCGTTCCAGGAATGTGCAATGGCAGTGAGCGTTGCATTACGGGCGCTTCAAGCAGCGCGTGAATGCGGACCGGCAGTATAGTGCAGCAGTTTAGCAATAATGACAATTAATGCGCTGAGATCGGCCTGACGATTTTACTGGTTGATGTTTTTTTGCCGAACGGCGTCAGGGTCTGCAGGCGTTCCCGGCCCGAACGGCATTGGAAAATGGGCATTGCTACAACACGGTAGCGAATTCGGGTTGCTCTTGGTCAAGTTTTACGATGTAATAAGACTTTGCTCCATTGGATGTTGCCATGCGTATTTCTATCGACGCCCATTCGCAGGGTGTTTCGGCCTGCCGGATTCAATGCCCTGCGCCGGCCGCAACAATGTGGGCGTTGACAAGCAGGGTGGCGTTCGATAAATGGAGCATGACTTGATGCGGCGCGGAGTCTTCACCTTGACGCTTGGGCTGGCCATTTTTGCAGCAGCAGCGGGAACGGCGCAGGCAGGTTCGGCCGGGGCTGTCGCCGATGCCTGCAAAATGAAACCCAAAACGCCAGAGCAGGATCAATTTCGCTTCATGGCATGCACCAATCTCATCCGCGGATTTCTCGATGGTTACCAGGCTGGCGCCCGTCATGGCCTGACCATGGGATTCCTCGACCCCAAGAACATGGCCACGGTGGAAAATCAGCGTGAACTGAAGGGCCGCATCGATCTGCTGCTGCCCGAAGCCGAATGCGTGCCGGCAGCCATCAAGTCTGGACAGATCGAATTCGTCTATGTCAAATACTTCACGACCCACCCTGCAGTCAAGGAAGCCAGCTTCGCCGATGTCATGGTGCTGGCGATTGAAAACCATTTCTGCCCGAATCTCTAGCGCCTGATGCAGTTCATTAGGATACCTGGGCCGCTGCATTGACACTATTGCAGCACGCGCCACCAACCTGAATGCCTGCGTCAGTCAAGCCCGCAGTACGACCACAACGAAATTCGAAGACAGCGCGATGAGGCTGCCAAGTTCCGGGTTGCCCCTGGTGCAGCTGGCGGCGCCAACCTCCACCAGTCACGCGTGCTTCACCGCTGCGCAGCTTGCGCAGTGCCGACCCGCGGGCGTCGATTTCCCGGCACTTGAACAGCCTGGCCGTTCGCCATGCTCTGCGTTGCGTTTGCTGCACACTCGTCATCCTGGAAGAGTCGCCGCCTCCGGCAACATGGTAAAAAGAAGGCCTGGCGCACGCCGCCTTTACCCACAAACCAGGAGACAAGATGCGATTTTCACTCAATCCGATCGTCAATGCTGTTGCATGCGTAGCATTCGTTGGCAGCCTTGCGGCAATCAGTGCAGCTGCAATGGCCGCCGACAGCCCAGCCATGTCCGCAGCAGCCCGTCCGGCCGCCGACCTGGCCCGCGACAGCAGCCGCAAACCGGCGGAAATGCTGACCTTTGCGCAGGTCCAACCCGGACAAACAGTCGTCGATTTCATTCCCGGCAGCGGTGATTTCACCCGGGTCTTCAGTACCGCCGTGGGCCCCGGTGGCGGCGTCTACGCTGTAACACCCCAGCTGGTCATTGACAAACATAACAACGCACCCAAGCCATCGCCTGTGTCTGCCGAACCAGGTCGGGCAAATGTGCATGAAGCCATCGCCAACCAGTCCACCTTGAATGTCCCTGTCAAGGTGGACATGGTCTGGACTGCGCAGAACTACCATGACATCCATATCTGGGCTGGCCCTGCCGGTGCCGCACAGCTCAACAAGTCGGTATTCGAGGCCTTGAAGCCTGGTGGCGTCTACGTGGTGGTCGATCATGCTGGCGCCCCCGGCCTCGACGAAGCCGGCATGGCATCACTGCACCGCATCGATGAAGACCTGGTCAAGAAGGAAGTGCTGGCTGCTGGCTTCACGCTCGATGGCGAGTCGTCACTGCTGCACAATCCCGCTGACGCACATACGGCGAATGTCTTCGACCCGGCTATTCGCGGAAAAACGGACCAGTTCATGCTGCGATTTCGCAAACCTTGATGTGTACTTTTTCATGGCACCATCAGGCAGTCAAAAACCTTTGGAACTCTTGACGCGAGTACGGCGACTCATGGGCTGATGCCGGCACCTGGACCGCGTTCCGTTGGCCTGGCAGACAATCGTCCACGTCATCGTCAAAGGTAACCAAAATGCCGCTTCCCAGTCTTCGGGTGCCCAACGCGCACCTGGCCGCATCCGCAAGCCTGACGCCTGCAAGCGATCCCGAAACTGCGCTGGCTGGAAGGCAGCAGAGCGCTGCGCCTTTGCCGTCAAATTTCTCATCTGCCTCCACGGTGGTTGACCCCACGCCGTTGCGCAATGCGGGCCGCCACACCGCCCAGCGTTTGCGCACCACGCTGGAGGCTGGCGGCGATTCCGGGCCGGGCGCTGGCACCATGGCGGCGCATCGACGCGCGGCAAGCCGGCCGGCTCAGGCGGAAGGACGGCTGCCCGTCGCCTACTTTGCCACTGATGCCATGCGCCCAGCGGCCTTGACGCGTGAAAATTTGCGAATACATAACTTCCCCGACCTCCACGCAGACAAGCAGCGCATTATCCGGGCCAGAACGAAGCTGGCACAAGTGGCCGATTTGCCGCCGCAGGAAGCACAGCATGCATATGCGAATTTGACACATGAATTGATCACCCACAGAACGCAGGTCTTGACCCGACTATCTATGGCGGTAACAGCCATGGAGCAGCTGGTAGCGCAGAGTGGCACGATTTCTCCGGCAACCATCGGCGTCGCGCGAGATTTAGCCGAGGTCAACTCGAGAATCGGCCGACTGATTGATGAAACGCAGGCAGCGATGCGGCAGAATTTGCCGCGAGTTGCGCTGCAGGTTGCCCAAGAAATCAATTCGACGGTTGCGAATATGAAATCCCTCATTAAGCAAACATGCGAGAATTTGAAAGAACCGGCCAATGCACCATATTTTCCATCGTTACTGGAAAACCTCAGGGTATCGGTCAGCATCTGGCCGCAAGAGCATCGCGCAACATTGCGCAACGCGTGCATCGATGGACTCCTCGCCGCGCTCCCAGGGTGGTACGAGGATGTCAAGCACACGCAAAAAAACAAGCCCGCCAGCCAGATCGCCATGCTGCTGGTGCGACTGATTAACGAATCGCCAGCAGGTTCGTTTTCTGAGAAGACACAGGACTTGCTCAATGCCGCAGCGGCAGCGCAAAAAAAGCACGCCAGAATATTGGGTGGTTTGAAACGCAGCATACCGATGGAAAAAAATATCTTGCAGGCGTTTGAAGGGAAGTTTGCTGCCTGATGGAAGGTGTAAGTCGATCGCTGTCTCACACCGCATATTCCGGTGAGCTTCAGCAGTCATTTCGTGAAATTGACCACTGCACATGCAGAGTGATTGCTCGGTCTACTATGGCGAAGTCAGCTTCGGTATTGCTTGGGTGGCCAGGCTTCGAATGGGTTTCCCACGGAGTTGCCTAGTTAAGCACCGAGCTTGAGACAATGATGAGTGCCCGAAAAGGAAGATCAGATTCGGGCACCATCTTTTTTCGACATGGCAGTGCTCGGTTGACGGTCTTGCGGCTGAAAATTCAGTACGCACAAAACCTTATTGAAGCATCCCGGCGAACTCATGCCGGGATGTCGGGATTCACGTGCGAATCAACGCTGGGATTTCGGAACCCACGTGCCAGCATCCATTTGTTGCTTGGCGGCGATGGCGCGTTGACGTGCTTGCTGCTCCGATACCGAAGCTGTCACCGTAAAGCTTTCCCTGAGTTTATTTTTACCCGATCCGGATTCAGCACGATAAACCACTTTCTCGCCATACTGCTTGTTTTCAGGACGGGCACTGAAAACGCTACGGCCAACTCCCGTTGGCAGCGGTCCTGTCCCGGAAGCTGTTGAACTTGTAACAGCCGATGCACTGGCTGACTGAATCACATTTTGCGCCAATGATCGCTCGAATCCACTGCGGCCGGCGTTCGACCGATATGCGGCGTTCTGTGCGGCTGATTCAGGCGTAGGCACGGGCACTGCATTGGCATGGGTCCACCCATGGGTTTGATGTGTGAGAGTTGGCGCGTTGGGGGCTTCCAGTTCCGTCGTCGGGTTATCCCAGATCGATCGTAGTGCTTCCATTGAATGAGGTCCAATACCAGGCATACTTTTCTCCATGTTAGTTATGGCGATAAGTGGTATAAATGGAAACTTAGTTCCAATTCCGCAACTTTCAAGAACTCTCTACGTCAGCGCGGCTGCGGAGTTGCTTATGGCGAACAACATCGGCATGCAAGCCGATTTCATGGCGCAGGCAAGCGTGATGTGGTTTGAACCCCTGCTCGACCTCCCACCCACGAGCAGTGCTCGCTCGTCTCCGCCCAAAAAAAAGCCCTCGCTTGCGCGAACAAGCGTTGTTTGCTTTTATCCTGGGGAGTCGCCCACGCAAGCGCGGGCCGCGGATTCGCTTGCAAGCGAATCCCTTCGCCTCCCACCCGCGAGCAATGCTCGCTCGTCTCCGCCAAAGAAAAAAAGCCCTTGCTTGCGCAAGGGCTTTTGTTTTTTGGCGGAGACGGTGGGAGTCGAACCCACGATACAGGTTTAAGCCCATATGCTTCCTTAGCAGGGAAGTGCCTTCGACCACTCGGCCACGTCTCCACTCTGTCAGCACCTTGTTGCTGTGCTGCAGTCAGGCGGGAATAATAAACTTTCACGCCTGATTGGTCAATGGCAGCTTGCAAGAAGCTGCAACTTTTTATGCGTTTTCCAGACCGAACGCCTTGTGCAACGCGCGCACGGCCAGTTCCATGTATTTTTCATCAATCAAAACCGAAATCTTGATTTCCGAGGTCGAAATCATCTTGATGTTGATGCCCTCTTCCGACAAGGTGCGGAACATTTGCGATGCAATGCCGACATGGCTGCGCATGCCAACGCCGACCACCGATACCTTCGACACCTTGGTGTCGCCCACCAGCTGGCCAGTGCCCAGATGCTCGCGCACACTGGTCTCCAGCACGGCCATGGCCTTGTCGTATTCGCCGCGTGCCACCGTGAACGTGAAGTCGGTCTTGCCTTCGACGGACTGGTTCTGGATGATCATGTCGACTTCGATGTTGGCATCGGCAACCGGACCCAGGATCGAAAAGGCAATGCCCGGCTTGTCCGGCACGGCCAGGACGGTGATCTTGGCTTCGTCGCGGTTGAAGGCGATGCCGGTGATGGTGGCTTGTTCCATTTTTGTATCTTCCTCAAACGATATCAGGGTGCCCGAACGCGCTTCGATGTCGAGCGCGATCATCGGGTCGGTCAACGATGACAGCACGCGGGTCGGCATGCGGTAGTTGCCGGCGAATTCGACCGAACGGATCTGCAAGACCTTCGAACCCAGCGATGCCATTTCAAGCATTTCCTCGAAGGTCACGGTGTTCAGGCGGCGCGCATCCGACACCACGCGCGGGTCGGTGGTGTAGACGCCGTCGACGTCGGTGAAGATCAGGCATTCCGCCGCTTTCATTGCCACCGCAATGGCTACCGCAGAGGTGTCGCTGCCACCGCGGCCCAGGGTGGCGATGTTGCCATCGCCATCGACGCCCTGGAAACCGGTGATGATGACGATCTTGCCGGCGTCGAGGTCAGCGCTGACCTTCTTGTCATCGATCGATTCGATGCGCGCCTTGGTGAAGGCCGAATCGGTGCGGATGGGAACCTGCCAGCCTGCGTAGGAAACCGACTCCTTGCCGATCGCTTGCAATGCCATCGCCAGCAAGGCAACCGAAACCTGTTCGCCGGTAGAGGCGAGCATGTCGAGTTCGCGCGGGTCGGGCTGATCCATGATTTCCTTGGCCAGACCAATCAGGCGATTGGTTTCACCGGACATGGCCGATGGCACCACGACGATCTGATAACCTGCGTCGTGCCATTTGGCCACGCGCCTGGCGACATTCTTGATGCGCTCGGTCGAGCCCATCGAAGTGCCGCCGTATTTATGTACGATGAGAGCCATGGGGATAGGTAGAGAAAGGCGGAAAAACCGGAGATTGTACAAGGTGTCAAGTGGAATGACAAGAATCGCTGCCTTGCATCAGAACCAGCGCCGCCTCCTGCGCCCATCGCCACGCAGTAGGCAGCAGCGGGCAGCGACCAGCAGGCAGCAGCACTCTGCACTACACCGCACTGAGCTACCGAAGCCGAGGATACGAGAACCTTGCCGTGCAGGTCAGCGGCGCGTTGCTTCCCAGCGCACCAGCATTGCCGGCCCTGCCTCAAGGTGGCGGGAATCCACACCGATGCCCGCCACAAAGACCAGGTCATCTCCAAGATACAGCAAAGGCGACCACTTGCGCTTCCATGACGACACGCCGGCTTCCTGGAACAGGCTCTTGAGCGATTTGCTGGGCCGGTTGTGTGCCAGCTTCAAACGCTCCTGGCCAACCCGCGGGTGCAGCGCCAGCGTGGCCGATAAACGCTGGACACTCAGGCCGGGCCCAGCGGTCGGCTCGAAAATCAGCCGCCCCTGCCAAGCCGGCACTTCCAGCACGGCTTCGCCGTCCCAGGACAGCGTGACCGGGTCTTCCGGTGGCACGCCCAGGCGCGCATGCAGTTCGAGCCGGCCATCGATGCGGTGCAGGGTCAGGTCGGCAAAGTCGAAGAACGGCTGGGTATCACTGTCGGCGTCGAGCATCTGGCTGCGAATCTCGGCCAGCCGCGCCGTGCTGGGTACAGAGGCACCGTGACCGTGCAGCCAATCGCGCAGCAGGTTGTCGGCGCGCCGGGACGAGAGGCTGGCCAGTGCGGCAACGGCCAGTGAAGTGCGTCCAGTGTCCGCACAGGGAGCAACGCATGCCGCCATGTCGAGCTGAGCCAGTTCATGCAGCAGGTGCTGGCTGGCCTGCATATGCGTTGCGCTACGCGCCACCAGTGCGGCGAAACCCGGAAAGTGCTGATCCAGCATCGGCATGATGTCGTGGCGCAGCGCATTGCGCCGGTAGCGCCGGTCCAGGTTCGACTCATCGGAGACGAAATCCAGGCCTGCCGCGCTGGCAGCCTGCTCGAGTTCGGCGCGGGCAATGCCAAGCAATGGCCGCCCCAGCATGACACCCTCACCCAGCAAGGGATGGACGGCCTGCAGCGCCGCCATGCCGGAGAGGCCGGCTGCGCCTGCGCCGCGCATCAATTGCAGCAGCACGGTCTCGGCCTGGTCATCGCGATGATGTGCCGCCAGCAGCAATGGCACGCCGTGGGCGCGGCACATCTGCCCGAGCGCCGCGTAACGTGCCACGCGCGCCGCTTCTTCGACGCCGCGCGCATCGTCTGCGCGTACCTGCACCGCACGCATGTCGAAGCGCGCGCCCTGCGCGTCGGCCTGGGCGCGGCAAAAGTCAACCCAGGCGTCGGCATGCACACTCAAGCCATGATGGACATGGAAAGCCCACAGGACGATTGCGTGGGAGCGAGCGAAACGGCTGGCCACATCGAGCAGGACCATCGAATCGAGTCCACCGCTCAATGCAATGCCAATCGCCACAGGTTCAGCAGCCGTGCCGCGCTGGCCGGAATCTGTCATCGCACCAGAAAAAACGCGCGGCAGGAAGTTCCCGAGCGCGCGTTCGATCGCCGCAGCGCCAGCATGGGAGCTGGCGCCAGCCTCACTCTGCTTGCGTGATTTCCTTGAATTTGCCATAACTCATCAGCTTTTCGTGACGGGCGTTTTGCAGATCCTTCACGCTCATGCCGGTAAACTGGCGCAAGGAGTCCGCCAGGCCACGCTTCAACATGGCAGCCATCTGTTTCGGATCACGATGGGCGCCGCCCAGCGGTTCGCTGATGATCTTGTCGATCAAGCCCATGGCTTTGAGACGATGCGCGGTCAGGCCCAGTGCTTCGGCCGCATCGGCTGCGCGCTCCGAAGTCTTCCACAGGATGGAGGCGCAGCCTTCGGGCGAAATGACCGAGTAGGTTGCATATTGCAGCATCAGCACCGCGTCGCCCACGGCAATGGCCAGCGCACCGCCTGAACCACCCTCGCCGATGATGGTGGCAATCAGCGGCACCTTCAGTTCGGCCATCACATACAGATTGTGGCCAATGGCTTCGGACTGGCCGCGCTCTTCGGCATCGATACCAGGAAACGCACCCGGGGTATCGACAAAGGTGAAGATCGGCAGGCCGAATTTTTCTGCCACCTTCATCAGGCGCATCGCCTTGCGATACCCTTCGGGTTTCGGCATGCCGAAGTTGCGCAGCGCGCGCTCCTTGGTGTCACGCCCTTTTTGATGGCCGATCACCATGCAGGACTGGCCATTGAAGCGTGCCAGGCCGCCGACGATCGAGAGGTCGTCGGCGTAACTGCGGTCGCCGTGCAATTCATGGAAATCGGTAAAGATTTCATTCACATAGTCCATGGTGTATGGACGCTGTGGATGACGGGCGATCTGCGAGACTTGCCAAGGCGTGAGCTTGGCGTAGATATCCTTGGTCAGTTGCTGGCTTTTTTTCGACAGGCGGTCGATTTCCTCGGAAATATCGACAGCCGAATCATCCTGGACAAACCGCAGCTCTTCAATTTTTGTATCGAGTTCGGCAATTGGCTGCTCGAAATTCAGAAAAGTGATTTTACTCACCGTACCTCCGTCAAATTAGGTCTTCATTCACCTGCACGAGCACCAATGCCAAAGCGCAGGTACAGCAGCGCAGGCAGCCATCGCCGTCTTGCATCACCATCGCAAACCGGGGCATGCGCTTACCAAAATGCAATAAGCTGGCATTATAACCAACTCGAAACCAAGTCAATACTCAATCGGCACGTCCAGGCTGCGCCACAGGTACCAGGTCGCAACCGTGCGGTAAGGCTCCCAGTTGGCCGAGACTTCGCGGGCATCGCTGCGGGAAACCGGTTCGCCGGAAAAGTAGTTGATGCTGATGCCACGCAGCAGGCCGGCGTCGTCAAGCGGCAGGATATTCGGCCGCAGCATATTGAAGATCAAAAACATCTCGGCAGTCCAGCGGCCAATGCCGCGAATCCGCACCAATTCGGCGATGACTTCTTCATCGTCCATTTCATTCCATTGCGCCGCATGCACGCGCTTGGCCTTGAAATGGTCGGCAAGGTCGAGGATGTATTCCAGCTTGCGTTTCGACAGGCCGCAAGCAACGAGTTGCTCGGCACTGGTCTTGAGCACCTGGGCCGGCGACCACTTCGGGCAGGCCGCCTGCAGCTTGCGCCACACGGTCTCGGCCGATGACACCGAAATCTGCTGGCCGACAATCGAACGCGCCAGGGTGGTGAAGGGCTCGCCGCGGCCAATCAGATGCAGGTCGCCGAATTGCGGGATCAGCTTGCGCATGATGCGGTCGCGCTTCATGAGCTCGATCTTTGCGTCGTTCCAGTAGGAAGGCAGCGACGCAGCCGCCAGCCCGTCAGGGAGTTTGCTCATCGCCGCTCAAGCCCTTCTCCATTCGGTCACGCCGCCCGGCTTGTCTTCCAGCACAATGCCTTGCGCCAGCAATTCCTGGCGCAGGCTGTCGGCCTTGCCAAAGTCGCGTGCGGCCTTGGCCTGGGTTCGCGCGGCGATCAAGCCTTCGATGGCGGCCGTGTCACCGGCGCCGGCCTGGCCTGCACCCTGCAGAAAGTCCTGCGGTGGGCGCTGTGCCAATCCCAGCAATCCGGCCAGTCCGCGCAACTGGCGCGCCACCACCGGCGAACGATCGCGGTTGAGTTCGTTAGCCAGGTCGAACAGGACCGATACGGCCATGGGCGTGTTGAAGTCGTCGTTCATCGCCGCGCAAAAACGCTGCGCATGCGCCTCGTCGCGATCGAGTGGCAACTCGTCGGGCGTAGTGTCCTTCAGTGCAGTGTAGAGCCGGCTGAGTGCGACCTTGGCGTCGTCGAGATGGGCATCGGAATAATTCAGCGGACTGCGGTAGTGGGCGCGCAGGATGAAGAAGCGCAGCACCTCGGCATCGTATTTCAGCAGCACTTCGCGGATGGTAAAGAAGTTGCCCAGCGACTTGGACATTTTTTCATCGTCGATGCGCACGAAACCATTGTGCATCCAGTAGTTCACGAAAGCATGGCCAAATGCCCCTTCGGACTGGGCGATCTCGTTTTCATGGTGGGGAAATTGCAGGTCCTGCCCGCCCCCATGCAGGTCAAAGCGCTCGCCAAGCAGCTCGCACGCCATCGCCGAGCATTCGATATGCCAGCCGGGCCGGCCACTGCCCCAGGGAGAGTCCCATTTCACTTCGTCGGGCTCGCTGTCCTTGGACGCTTTCCACAACACAAAGTCGAGCGGATCGCGTTTGCCGCTGTTGATGTCGACGCGCTCGCCAGCGCGCAGGTCGTCGAGCGACTTGCCCGACAATTTGCCGTAGCCGGCAAAATTGCGCACTGCATAGTTGACGTCACCGTCGTCGGCCCGGTACGCGAGCTGGCGGCCCTCGAGCTGGCCAATCAAGGCCAGCATCTGTGGCACATAGGCAGTTGCGCGCGGCGCATGGTCGGGTGGCGCCACCCCCAGGGCCGCTGCGTCTTCGTTCATGGCAACGATGTAGCGCTCGGTCAGCGCGCCGATGGTTTCGCCGTTTTCCACGGCGCGGCGGATGATCTTGTCGTCGATATCGGTAATGTTGCGCACATACATAACTTCATAGCCACTGCTGCGCAGCCAGCGCTGCACCATGTCGAAGACCACCATCACGCGGCCATGGCCGAGATGGCAATAATCGTACACCGTCATGCCGCACACATACATGCGCACCTGTCCCGCAACGATAGGCGAGAAAACCTGCTTTTCACGCGCAAGCGTGTTGTAAATTTTTAGAACACTCATGGACACTATCGGTTCGGGTTAAGCAATGGGTACGGCACGTCAAAGGCTGCCGGCGCCGGGCAATCCACGCTGGCACCGCACGCTGGTGGCAGACAACAATTGCCCTTGCCAACGTTTGGACTGGCGACATTGGACGACACGACGGATTGGCAGTTCTGGCGCTGATTTCGGTATGCCTGATAGCGCCACGCATGGTCCCCGCAACTGCCTGGCGATTGCCAAACGGTTGCCATGCTGTTGTCTTGCAGTTGCCTCACAGTTGCACGCCCTGCAAACATCCCTGCATTTGTGAGAGCACTTGCCACGCCGGTGACCTGAAGAAACCAAGCACCAGACGTATTTTTGATAAAATGCTTCTTTTCGCCGAAGTATAACATTGAGTCCGGGTCGCATAGTCAATCACATGCCGGCAATTCAGACCAGCTCAGTCATCGAACATCAGGAAAAAACATGCTCAAGCCGTTTTCCCCGCGTCGTCAGGCGTTGCGCCTGTTCGCCACATTCGCCATTGCAGCATCGTCCGCCAGCTTCGGCGCGCAGGCCATGGCAGCGGACGCGCCCCATGTGCTGCTCAAGACCAGCATGGGCGAAATTGAACTGGAACTCAACGCCGACAAGGCGCCGAAAAGCACCGACAATTTCCTCCAGTATGTCAAAAGTGGCCACTACAACGGTACGGTTTTTCACCGCATCATCAATGGCTTCATGATCCAGGGCGGCGGCTTCGATGGCAACATGGTGCAAAAGCCCACGCGTGCACCGATAAGCAATGAAGCCAAAAATGGCTTGAAGAATGAAACCTATTCGCTGGCCATGGCTCGCACCAGCGACCCGAACTCGGCATCTTCGCAATTCTTCATCAATGTCGGCGACAACAAATTCCTCGACTATCCGGGCCAGGATGGCGCCGGTTACGCGGTCTTCGGGCGCGTGGTCAAGGGCATGGATGTGGTCGACCGAATCAAGGCCGTGCCCACAGGCCGCAATGATGTACCGAACAAGCCGGTGGTGATCGAATCCGCCACGCTGCTCAAATAACGAATCCGCAACGCGTTGCAACCCTTTAGTCACCTATACAGGAATTATCATGGCCGTTATCCTCACCACCAATCATGGCAAGATCACGCTGGAACTCGACGCTGCCAAGGCGCCCAAAACAGTGGAAAACTTTCTCGCCTATGTGCGCGCAGGCCACTATGACGGCACCATTTTCCATCGTGTCATCGATGGCTTCATGATCCAGGGCGGCGGTTTCGAACCCGGCATGAAACAAAAACCAACCAATGCGCCCGTTGAAAACGAAGCGTCGAACGGCTTGAAGAACGAGCCGTATTCGGTGGCCATGGCGCGCACCTCGGACCCGCATTCAGCTTCGGCGCAGTTCTTCATCAACATCAAGAACAACAGCTTTCTCGACTTTCCAGGCCAGGACGGCTTCGGCTACTGCGTCTTTGGCAAAGTCACTGCAGGCACTGAAGTGGTTGACGCCATCAAGGCCACCAAGACCAGCCGCACCGGCATGTTTGCCGACGTTCCGGTCGATGATGTGGTGATCGAAAAAGCCGAAATCGTCTAAGCAGTTGTCGGCACAAGCCACCATGGCTGAAGACAGTTCCATTGTCGCCAAGGCGCAACCCGAAACGGTTGCGCTTTTTGTTTCGGACCTGCACTTGCAGCAAGCCATGCCGAACACGGCCACCGCCTTTTTCGCCTTCCTGGCGCAGCACGCGGTGAAAACCGGGCAGCTGTACCTGCTGGGCGACCTGTTCGAATACTGGGCTGGTGACGATGACATGGAAACCCCGTTCCATCAGCAGGTGATCACGGCACTGCGCCAGGTCAGCGATGCCGGCGTGGCGCTGTTCTGGATTTGCGGCAACCGCGATTTTCTCATCGGCCAGCGCTTTGCCCAGGCCTGCGCCATGACGCTGCTGCCTGACCCCTATGCGTTGACGCTGGCTGGCCAGCACCTTGTGCTCAGCCATGGCGATGCCGCCTGCACCGACGATCTGGCTTACATGGCATTTCGCACCCAGGTTCGCGACCCGGCCTGGCAGCAGGGCTTCCTCTCGCAGCCACTGGAAGCACGCAAGAAAATCATCGAGGGCGTGCGCATGGGCAGCCGCGCTGCCCAGCGCGAAAAAAGCGCCGAGATCATGGACGTCAATCCCCAGGCAATCACGGACTTGTTTGATCGCACAGGTGCAAGCACGATGATTCACGGCCACACCCACCGGCCGGCGCACCATATGCATCAAGGACGCCAGCGCCATGTACTCAGTGACTGGGATCTTGATCGGGATGGAATGTCACCACGGGGTGACTGGCTGGCCATGGATGGCGATGGTTGCATCACGCGCCATCTGGTCGGCAAGGCGGTACCAGCGCAGGATTCAAGCAGCGCGGCGCGGCGCCTCGC
>JBPBPY010000489.1:0-15156 GCA_050954505.1 Janthinobacterium lividum | reverse complement strand
CGCTCTTCTCACCATGCTTATCCTCTTTCGTCGAGGATAAAATTTTACATAAACTTTTCAATCGAATAACTATTTGCAGATTGAGGACACGCCCTAGTTATTTGAATGATTTACTAATATTTATTGCGAGGGAATTGAAGACAACATCCGGCTAGCGATGCTGGTTTGCTTGCCTCTCGGCGTGGCAAGGGTTTGATCGGCAGCAGGATCAGATTGCGGCGCGACAGCGCAGCGGACTAATAAAGAGGAACGATGGATTGCGCCAGCGGTTACTGCATCCTGCATTTTGCATCCTGATACCCGCTACCTGCTCCCTGCAATGCAGGCTGCTTTCCTGGTTGCCAGTACCTTGGACAGGTTGTCTCTGTCCGCAGACCTGAGCTTTCAGGGTTCAGGGTTCAGGGTTCAAGGTTCAGAATTGTTCATCTTCCATGGCCATAACCCCCGCCCCACCGCCAACGATGGCCAGGCTCAAGCCACCAGCCTGGGTCAGGAAATGGTCGGCATAAAACCGCGCGGTGGCCAGCTTGGCCCGGTAAAACGCGGCATCGCCCTTCTGGCCGCTCAGCGCTGCACTTGCCAGCTGCGCGGCACGCGCCATCTGCCAGCCGCCCAGCACGATGCCGGCCATCTTCAGGTACGGCACGCTGCCGGCAAAGACCGCCTTGATGTCGGTCTTGATGCTGGCAACGATGTAGTCGACCACCTGCCCCATTGCCACCGCAGCGTCATCAAGCGTTTGCCCGATGGCCGCCAGGGTTGCATCGTCTTTTGCTGTCAGTTCAGCCGCTGTCTGGCGCACTTGCGCCAGGATGCTGCGCGCAGTGGCACCGCCGTCGCGCGCAGTCTTGCGGCCGACGAAGTCGTTGGCCTGGATTGCCGTGGTACCTTCATAGATCGACAGGATGCGCGCATCGCGGTAATACTGCGCCGCACCGGTCTCTTCGATGAAACCCATGCCGCCATGCACCTGCACGCCGGCCGAGGTGACGTCGACGGCCATTTCAGTTGACCAGCCCTTGACCACTGGCACCATGAATTCATAAAAGGCCTGGCTTTGGGCACGCCTGCCGGCATCCGGCTCATGATGGGCGGCGTCGCTGGCCGCAGCCGTCACATACGCCAGTGCACGCGCGGCTTCGACTTGCGCGCGCATGCTCATCAGCAGACGGCGCACGTCGGGCTGGCGGATGATGGCCACCGGGCCGGGCGAGCCGGTCAACTCGCGCGACTGCACCCGTTCGCGCGCATACGCCACCGCCTTTTGATAGGCACGCTCGGCCACGGCAATGCCTTGCACGCCAACGGCAAAGCGCGCCGCGTTCATCATGATGAACATGTATTCGAGACCGCGGTTTTCTTCACCGACAATGGTGCCCACCGCGCCGCCTTGGTCGCCGAACTGCAGCACCGCCGTCGGGCTGGCCTTGATGCCCAGCTTGTGTTCCAGCGACACGCAGGTGACGTCATTGCGCTGGCCCGGCGCACCATTGGCGTCAGGCAGGAACTTCGGCACCACGAACAGGGAAATGCCTTTCACTCCTTCGGGCGCATCGGGCGTGCGCGCCAGCACCATATGGACGATGTTGTCCGCCATGTCGTGGTCGCCATAGGTGATGTAGATCTTGGTGCCGGACAGCAGGTAAGTGCCGTCGGCCTGTGGCACGGCACGCGTGCGCACCATGGCCAGGTCGGAGCCGGCCTGCGGCTCGGTCAGGTTCATGGTGCCGGTCCAGACACCGGAGACCAGGTTTTGCAGATAGGTTTGTTTCTGTGCTTCGCTGCCCGCAGTCATCAAGGCTTCGATGGTGCCGTCGGTCAGCAGCGGGCACAATGCAAACGACAGGTTGGCCGAGTTCAGCATTTCCATGCAGGGCGTGGCAATGAGCTTGACCAGGCCCTGGCCGCCGAACGCCGGTGGATGCTGTATGCCTTGCCAGCCTGCTTGCGCAAACGCCTTGAACGCTTCCTTGAAGCCTGGCGTGGTGGTCACCGCGCCATCGCGCCAGGCACTGGGCTGGCGGTCGCCGGTGACGTTCAGGGGCGCCACCACTTCGCTGCAAAAGCGCGCGTTTTCTTCCAGCACCGCTTCGGCGGTATCGGCACTTGAATCTTCACAACCAGGCAGAGCCGCCAGAGCCGGCAGTCCGGCCAATGCATTCATGACAAACAGCATGTCTTTCAGTGGCGCGGTATAGCTCATGACGACTCCTGAAATGAAAAAACGATTAGCCGAGTTCCTTGACCAGTTGCGGCACGATCTCGAACAGGTCGCCAACGAGGCCGTAGTCGGCCACGCTGAAGATCGGCGCTTCGCCATCCTTGTTGATGGCAACGATGGTTTTCGAATCCTTCATGCCGGCCAGATGCTGGATCGCACCCGAAATGCCAACGGCAATGTACAGGTTGGGCGCAACGATCTTGCCGGTTTGTCCGACCTGCCAGTCGTTGGGCACGTAACCGGCATCGACGGCCGCACGTGAGGCGCCCATGGCTGCGCCAAGGCGATCGGCCAGCGGCTCGAGGATCTTGAAATTGTCACCGGAACCCAGACCGCGTCCACCAGAGACGATCACCTTGGCGGCGGTCAGTTCGGGACGGTCGGACTTGGCCAGTTCGCGCGAAACAAAGACCGAGGTGCCTGCATCGGCAACCGGGGTGAGCGTCTCCACGCTGGCCGATCCGCCTTCGGCGGCTGCATCGAAACCGGTGGTGCGCACCGTGATCACCTTGATGGCGTCGCTCGACTGGACAATGGCAATGGCATTGCCGGCATAGATGGGACGCTCGAAGGTATCGGGCGCATCGACCTTGGTGATTTCGGAAATCTGCGCGACATCGAGCGTGGCTGCCACGCGTGGCAGGATGTTCTTGCCGTAAGCGGTGGCAGGCGCCAGGATGTGGCTGTAGTTCGATGCCAGCGCCAGCACCTGGGCGGCGACATTCTCGGCCAGGCCGTCGGCAAATTGCGCTGCATCGGCGAGCAGCACCTTGGCGACGCCGCTGATCCTGGCGGCTGCTTCGGCAACCGCGGCACAGCCGGCACCGGCCACCAGTACATGGACATCGGTGCCGCAGGCCAGCGCTGCAGTGATGGTATTGAGGGTGCTGCCCTTGAAGCTGGCATTATCGTGTTCAGCAATGACGAGTGCAGTCATGATGGATTCCTGATGAGGACTTCTGTAAAAAGGCGGTCCGTATTCAATGTCTCTGGATGTCCTGGCAGGGCAACAGCCGTATCAGGACACCACCTTGGCTTCATTCTTGAGCTTGGCCACCAGGGTCGCCACATCGGGCACGATGACGCCGGCCGAACGTTTTGGCGGCTCGCTGACCTTGAGCGTTTTCAGGCGCGGCGCAACATCGACACCGAGGTCGGCCGGCTTGAGGTTGTCGATGGTTTTTTTCTTGGCCTTCATGATGTTGGGCAGCGTGACATAACGCGGCTCATTGAGGCGCAAGTCGGTGGTGATGATGGCCGGCAGCGTCAGGGAAATCGTTTCCAGACCGCCGTCGACTTCGCGCGTGACGGTGGCGCGCCCCTCGGCAACCGTGACCTTGGATGCAAAGGTCGCCTGCGGCCAGCCGAGCAAGGCGGCCAGCATCTGGCCGGTCTGGTTGGAATCGTCATCAATGGCTTGCTTGCCGAGAATGATCAATTGCGGCTGTTCCCGCTCGGCGATGGCCTTGAGCAGTTTGGCCACGGCCAGCGGCTGCAGCTCGGCATCGGTCTCCACCAGCACGGCGCGGTCGGCGCCGATGGCCATGGCGGTGCGCAGGGTTTCCTGGCATTGCAGCACGCCGCAGGAAACCGCGATCACTTCGGTGACGATGCCGGCTTCCTTCAGGCGCATGGCTTCCTCGACAGCGATTTCATCGAAGGGGTTCATGGACATCTTGACGTTGGCGATATCGACGCCGGAGCCGTCGGATTTCACGCGCACCTTGACGTTGTAGTCGACGACACGTTTGACTGGAACCAAAACTTTCATAGCTCTGCCTTTGCTAAAAATCGGGAATGGGTGGCAAGAAATTGCATTGCATATCGAGCAAACAGACTGCGGGCAAGCAGATTGCGGACAAGCAGACTGGCAAATCCAGTCTGGCTGGAAACGGCTTATTTGCGCTGCATGAAAAAGACGAATTCGCCATCGTTGCTGGCGTGTTCCAGCAATTGATTGCCGGTTTGCCGCGCGAACGCCTGGAAGTCGCGCACCGAACCGGGGTCGGTTGCCAGTACCCGCAAGACTTCGCCGCTGGCCATCTCGGCCAGCGCCTTCTTTGCTTTCAAGATCGGCAAGGGGCAATTCAAACCCCGTGCATCCAGCTCTTTATGAAAGTCCATTCTCACGTCCACTGATAGTCGAGAAACGATTCTAACGCAATTTCTTGACATTGATACAACACGCGCACGGCCTTGGCGCCGTACCTGGACCACCTCCTGGTCACGCATTTTCATGTGCGCGATCCAAGGTCTTGCCTGCGGCGTCCAGCCAGAAGCATTCCTGCAACATCTGCACGCGGCGTGCGATGAAACGTGCAAACCGTGAGGCAGGCCAGTGTTACCACTACCTGCCGCAATCACAGTCTAGCCACGCCCGCGCACCCAGTCTGCCACGCCAGCCAAGGCGGCAGGCAGGCCGGCCGGGGCGGTGCCGCCGGCTTGCGCCATATCCGGCCGTCCGCCGCCCTTGCCGCCGACCTGCTGGGCGACAAAGTTGACCAGTTCGCCGGCCTTGACCCGCGAGGTTGCATCGGCAGTCACGCCGGCAATCAGCGTGACCTTGCCGTCGCTGACGGCCGCCAGCACAATCGCGGCGGTTTTCAGCTTGTCCTTGAGCTTGTCCATGGTGGCGCGCAAGGCAGCCAGGTCGGCGCCCTCCAGCGTTGCTGCCAGCACCTTCAGGCCATTGATGTCGACGGCCTGGGAAACCAGTCCATCACCCTGGCCTGAAGCAAGCTTGGCCTTCAATGCGCCGAGTTCCTTTTCCAGCGTGCGGACCTGGTCCTGGACCTGGACGATGCGCTGGGTCAGCTCTTCAGGCTGGGCCTTGAGTGCTGCCGAGGCTTCATTGACACGCTGGGCCAGGGTCTGCAACAGCGCCAGGGCGTTTTCGCCGGTTACCGCCTCGACGCGCCGGATACCGGCCGCCACACCACTTTCGCCGGTGATCTTGAACAGGCCGATGTCGCCGGTGCGGCCCACATGCGTGCCGCCGCACAGTTCACGCGAACTGCCGATGCCCAGCACACGCACCTGGTCGCCATATTTTTCACCGAACAGCGCCATGGCGCCAGCCGAGACGGCATCGTCGTACGCCATCACCTGGGCATTGGTTTCGACATTGGCCAGGATTTCATGGTTGACGATCGCTTCGATGCGGCGGATCTCGTCCGCCGACACCGGCGCGTTATGGCTGAAATCGAAACGTGTCTTGTCGGCGTCGACCAGCGAGCCCTTTTGCGAGACATGGCTGCCCAGCACGGTGCGCAAGGCAGCATGCATCAGATGGGTGGCCGAGTGGTTGCGCATGGTGCTGGCACGGCGGGCGCCGTCGACCACGGCGCCAAGTTCATCGCCAATGGCCAGTTCGCCGCGCTGCAAATTGCCATGGTGGCCAAACACATCGGCCTGGATCTTCAGCGTGTCGGCCACCACGAACGATGCGTTGGCGGATTCGAGCAGGCCGGTGTCGCCGTGCTGGCCACCGGATTCGGCATAGAACGGCGTGGTATCGAGCACCACGATGGCATCCTGGCCCGCGCTGATCTTTTGCACCGGGCTGCCGGCCAGGTACAGCGCCACCACGCGGCCCTGCTGTTCCAGGCTGTCGTAACCGACAAATCGGGTTTTCTCGCCGCCGTATTCGATGGCGGTGGCCATTTCGAACTTGCCGGCCGCGCGTGCCATGCTTTTCTGGTTCGCCATGGCGGCATCGAAACCGGCTTCATCGAGCGTCACATTGCGTTCGCGGCAGATGTCGGCGGTCAGGTCGAGCGGGAAACCGAAGGTGTCGTAGAGCGTGAACGCGGTCTTGCCATCGAGATGGGCCGGGTCTTTCAACAAGGCGGCCTCGAGGATCTTCATGCCGTTTTCCAGCGTTTCGCCAAAACGCTCTTCTTCCTGCTTGAGCACTTGCTCGACCCGGCTTGCGGCTTCGCGCAGCTCTGGATAGGCTTCGCCCATTTCCGCCACGAGGTCCTTGACCAGCAGATGGAAGAATGGTTTGGTCTGGCCCAGCTTGTGGCCGTGGCGCAGCGCGCGGCGGATGATGCGGCGCAAGACGTAACCGCGGCCTTCGCTGCTGGGGATCACGCCGTCGACGATCAGGAAACTGCAGGCGCGGATATGGTCGGCAATCACGCGCAGCGAATTGTTGGCCAGGTCGGCCTCGCCGGTTTCGCGCGAGGCAGCCTTGATGAGCCGGGCAAACAGGTCGATTTCATAATTGCTGTGCACATGCTGCAGCACGGCTGCCAGGCGCTCCAGCCCCATGCCGGTATCGACGCACTGGCTTGGCAAGGGCGTCAGCGTCGCCTTGCCGGTAACCGGGTCGATCTGGCGGTCGAACTGCATGAACACATTGTTCCAGATTTCGATGTAGCGGTCGCCATCCTGCTCGGCGCTGCCCGGCGGGCCGCCCCAGACGTCGGGACCGTGGTCGTAGAAAATTTCCGAACAGGGGCCGCAGGGGCCGGTGTCGGCCATCTGCCAGAAATTGTCCGATGCATACGGCGCGCCCTTGTTGTCGCCGATGCGCACCACGCGCTCGGGGGGCAGGCCGATGACATTGACCCAGATATCGTAGGCTTCGTCATCGGTTTCATAGACGGTGGCCCAGAGCTTCTCGGCCGGCAGGCCATACACCTTGGTCAGCAATTCCCAGGCCCAGACCAGCGAGTCCTTCTTGAAGTAGTCGCCAAAGGACCAGTTGCCCAGCATTTCGAAAAACGTGTGATGGCGCGCGGTGTAGCCGACATTTTCCAGGTCGTTGTGCTTGCCGCCGGCGCGCAGGCAGCGCTGCACCGAGGTGGCCCGCACATAGTTGCGCTTGTCGGTGCCGAGGAAGACATCCTTGAACTGGACCATGCCCGAATTGGTAAACAGCAGGGTCGGATCATTGCCGGGCACCAGGCTCGACGAGCGCACGATGGCGTGGCCCTTGCTCTCGAAAAACTGCAGGAATTTGGCGCGGATTTCAGACGAATTCATATATTGGGCAACTATGTTGGGCAATGAGTGATGGCGGCGGTAAAAGCTGGCGTTGGCTGTTCGTTCGGCTGTTTTCAAATTCCGGGTTCCGGAAGCCCCCTCTCGCCAGGACAGCCCGCTGGCAAACGGCGGCAAGCATCCGGAACGACGCATGCGCTGCATGCAACCAGGCGATTATATACGCGATCATGACGCCGGGAATGCCTGCCGGTGTCGCCCGATTTGCCTCCATGCCTACGCCCACAAGGCCGTTCATCCGCCCTGCTGCGGTTGCGCCGGTCCGCTGGCAGCACCTTGGCTGGCGAAGTCCGGGCCAATCAGGTCGAGCCGGTCGGTGCAAAATGCATCCATGCCCCAGTCCAGCAACAGCCGCGCGCGCCGTGGATCATTGATGGTGTAGCAAAACAGTGCCAGCCCAGCTGCCTTGACCTGTGCCGCGCCTTGCGCGCTCAGGTGCCGGTGGTTCAGGTGCACCGCCACGGCATCGAGTTCCCTGACCAGCGAAAGCCAGTTGACGGGAAGGCGATCGAACAGGCAGGCCCGCGCGATCGCCGGCGCGGCCTGGCGGGCGGCAGCCAAGGCGGTCAGGGAAAATGACGACAGCAACGCAGCGGGCGGCGGCGGCGCGGCTGCATGCGCTGGCTCGGCGTTTGAAGTAACTGGTGCGTTCATTGTGCTGCGCAGGCTTGCCAGGTTTGTCACGCTTGTTTGGCCTGCTGGGCTTGCCGGGTTTGTTGCGCTAGTGGAGCCTCTCGCTGCTGTCGGGCCAGCGCAGCCTGGGTCACCAGCCTTACGCATGAAGGCATCAAGTGCAGCCGCCACCACCGCTCCCGTGCGCGCCTCATGCCCTGGCGCCGGCTTGATTTCGACATTCATCCAGATGCGGTTGGCCTGGCAAAACGCCAGCAACTGTGCGAAGGTGGGCACGCGTTCCTGGGCATAGGCAGCGCCGAACCAGCTGCCGGCATCCATCTGCTGCAATTGCGCGGCGCTGTAATCCGGCACCTGTCCACGCCCGGCCACCGTGCGCCCCAGCCTGAGGTCATGGACCACCACCGGCACGCCATCGGCCGCCAGCATGACATCGAATTCCACCGCCCGAAAGCCCAGCGCCAGGCCACGGCGCATGGCCGCCAATGTGTTTTCAGGCGCCATGACACCGGCGCCGCGGTGGGCAATCACTGCTGGATAAGGCCACATGCACGGGTTCCACGCTCGAAAAAGCCAGTGTAATACGATTGCCGGATGCGTCGTGCCAAGTCCGTGCGCGGTCGTGCGCGGTCGTGCGCCGAATTACCCGCTTGATTAGCGGCTTGTTTGTCCGCTTGATTGCCTGCTTGATTGCTTGCTTGTCGTGCGCTGAATTGTCCCCAAAGTGTACCGTGAGTGCAAGGCGTCACAGGCTGGCCTGTGGCCAAATTTCCTTAGGCTTGTACTCCCATTAAATTTGTCCCCGGCCCCGGCACGGCATGCCCATGCCGCGGCTGCCGATGCCTGCGGTAGAATGACCCCCACCTTATCCTGCCAGCGAAAAGCCACCTCCAAGAATGAGCAACGACACTTCAACCAAGCCAGCCGCGCCTGGCGCCAATGCATCTGCAGCGACTGCAGCAGCAGCCAACACAGCCAGCGCTGCCAACGCGCCATCGTCGAATTTCATCCGCGGCATCATTGAAAACGACCTTGCCTCCGGCCAGTATGCCGGCCGCCAGGATGCTGCCAATTTGCCGCTGCCGCAAGTCATCACCCGCTTTCCGCCGGAGCCCAATGGCTACCTGCACATTGGCCACGCCAAGTCGATCTGCCTGAACTTCGGCCTGGCACGCGATTTCGCCGGCCGCTGCCATCTGCGTTTCGACGACACCAATCCGGCCAAGGAAGACCAGGAATATGTCGACACCATCATCGACAGCGTGAAATGGCTGGGTTTCGACTGGACCGACGCCGGCCGTGAACATCTGTACTACGCCAGTGATTATTTCGACCGCCTGTATGAAATGGCGCAGTACCTGATTGGCGCCGGCCATGCGTATGTCGACAGCCAGAGCGCCGAAGACATGGTGGCCAACCGCGGCAGCTTTGCCGAACCGGGCCGCGACTCGCCGTTTCGCAACCGTGCGGCGGCCGAGTCGCTGGACCTGTTTGCACGCATGAAGGCGGGCGAATTCGCCGATGGCCAGCACATCGTGCGCGCGAAGATCGACATGGCTTCGCCCAACATGAACCTGCGCGATCCCGCCATCTACCGCATTCGCCATGCGCATCATCACCGCACCGGCGAAGCCTGGTGCATTTATCCGATGTACGACTATACGCATCCGATTTCGGACGCCATTGAAAACATCACCCATTCGATCTGCACGCTGGAATTCCAGGACCACCGTCCGTTCTACGACTGGGTGCTCGAGCGCCTGTCCGAAGGCGGCTTTTTCAGCAAGCCGCTGCCGCACCAGCATGAATTTGCGCGCCTGAACCTGACCTATGCCATCACCAGCAAGCGCAAGCTGCTGCAGCTGGTGGAAGAAAAGATTGTCGATGGCTGGGACGACCCGCGCTTGCCCACCATTGTCGGCATTCGCCGGCGCGGCTATACGCCCGAAGCCCTGCAACTGTTTTGCGAACGCATCGGCGTGGCCAAGTCCGACAGCTGGATCGACATGAGCATTCTCGAAGGTGCGCTGCGCGAAGACCTCGATGCCAAGGCACCGCGTGCAGCGGCGGTCCTGAAACCGCTCAAGCTGATCATCGACAATTTCCCTGAAGGCGAAAGCGTGGCCTGCACGGCACCTGTGCACCCGCACTTCCCCGAGCGCGGCCAGCGGGAATTCATGATCAGCCGCGAGCTGTGGATCGAAGCCGACGATTTCATGGAAGTTCCAGGCAAGGGTTATTTCCGCCTCTTCCCCGGCAACAAGGTCAGGCTGCGCTATGGTTATGTGGTCGAATGCACCGGCTGCGACAAGGACCAGGATGGCAACATCGTCGCCGTCCATTGCAATTATTTCGCCGACAGCAAGAGCGGTACCGAAGGGTCGTCGAACTACAAGGTCAAGGGCAATATCCATTGGATCAGCCTGGCCCATGCCCTGCCCGCCGAAGTACGCATTTACGACCGGCTGTTTTCCGACCCGCATCCCGATGCCGGCGGCAAGGACTTCAAGCTGGCCTTGAATCCAGCATCCAAGCTGGTCACACATGCCTGGCTGGAAGCGGGCCTAGACCGGTGCCAGCCTGGCGATATCTACCAATTCGAGCGCCATGGCTATTTTGTTGCCGACCGCATCGATTCGAGCGCCCGGCGGCTGGTGTTCAACCGCGCGGTGACCTTGAAGGATTCGTGGGCAGCACCGAAGTAAAAGTCTGGCGCCAGACGTGAAAAAGCCAGGTCGACCCTTGTGGAAGACCTGGCTTTTTCACAGCGCATTTGCAGCGCCGTTTCTCAACAAGGCATGCAGGCCCGGCTAATCAACCCCGGGCGCATTACCGTGCCATCAGTCAAATGCCGAGTTCGAACGAAGCGAACCCTGGCATCTTGCGCTGATGACGATTACTGGCCGCCGCCGGCGCTAGGCGATGGGTTGCGTGCACCCATGGCTGCATTGCGGGTTGCGCTGGCTTCCTGCTTTTCCGACTTCAGTTCGGCCTTGGCCATCTTCTTGTCGGCCTTCATCTTGGCCTTGGCGGCTTTTTGTTCAGCCTTGTACTGGGCCTTCGAATCGGCGTCGCTCATGCGCTTTTGAACCAGTGGATCGGAAGAGGTGCTTTCCATCGGCATCTTCGAAACCTTTGGTGCGCCTTCGCCTTGGACGGCGCCTGCTGGATTGGCGTTGCCGTTCATCGTCTTCGGTGCCTGGACCGATGGTGGGGTCATTGGGGTTTGTGCCAGAACAGCGCCCGAAGCGGCAAGGATCGACGTAGCGAGAATAAGATTGCGGAAGTTTTTCATTGGATACCTTTCAAAGATGAATGGAACCGCTGCTAGGAGTGTGTCCTGACAAAATGCGGTGAATTCAGCAGACAAGCATTTCGTTGCTCATTCGCTAACTCGTATCCAAAGAATATCGCGAACCACGCGCTTGTTCTGTGCGCTGACTAACACAGTAACAGTTTGTTTCATGCTCGCAAGGCATTGCATGACCTGGATCAAGCCTGCCATACGCCATATCCCGCCTCGCGCAAACCGATCGCCAGCTCCACTTCCATTTCGCAGGCGCCGTGGTACGGCATTGGATTGTAGAGTTCATACAGCTGCGGCATCAGGCGCACCCCATAGCGGAAAACGAAGCGGTTGGCCTGGATACCCGCCTTGTGCTTGTCGAAGCGCAGGTCGGGGTCGAGCCCGGTCATGCCGACATAGACACAAGGCTTGCCGGATTGATAGTCGGGATTGGATTTCATGAACCGTGACTGCGTCAACACCTCGGGCGAAAGCTCGATGACATACACATGATGATGGTGGCGAGGTTGGCGTGGCATGGCAAAGAGTATTCCGGCATTGCACCCCTGATGCGTCCTGCGGGACCGCTCGTGAGATTATAATCGCGCCATGGAAAATATTGAATTCAGCCTCAGTGGCGAATACGTCGAACTGAACCAGCTGCTCAAGCTCGCTGGCGTTTGCGATAGCGGTGGCGCCGGCAAGCGGCTGGTCGCCGAGGGCCAGGTCAAGGTCGATGGCAAGGTCGAACTGCGCAAGACCAACAAGGTCCGCGCAGGCCAGGTTGTCGCGCTGGGCGATGTGCGTATTACCGTGATGAAGGAAACATCATGAAATGGGAAGGCAATCGCGAAAGCGACAATGTGGAAGACCGGCGCGGAGATGACAGCGGCGGCGGCGGCGGTTTCAGGCTTGGTGGCGGCTCGATCGGTCTGGGCACGGTTGCCGTGGCGCTGGTGGCCTCCTACTTCTTTGGCGTCGACCCCGGCACCATCATCAATCTGCTCAGCGGTGGCGGCGCCCAGGTGCAGCAATCCCAGCGCGCCGAACAGGCCCCGGCACACAAGCCGCCGGCCGACGACAAGACCGCCCGCTTCGTCGCGACCGTGCTGGCCGATACCGAAGATGTCTGGACCCAGGTCTTCGCCAATGGCAAGGCCACCTATCAAAAGCCGACCCTGGTGCTGTTTCCCAATCGAACGGCAACGGCATGCGGCACGGGAGAAACGGCTACCGGCCCGTTCTACTGCCCGGGCGACCGCAAGGTCTACATCGATCTGAGCTTCTTCAAACTCATGGAGCAGCGTTTCCATGTCAATGGCGAATTTGCCCAGGCCTATGTAATCGCCCATGAAGTAGGCCACCATGTGCAAAACCTGATGGGCATCATGACCCGGGTCGACAAGCTGCGCCAGCGCGCCACCCCGGCCCAGGCCAATGCCCTGTCGGTGCGGGTGGAACTGCAAGCCGACTGCTTTGCCGGCGTCTGGGCCAAGCGCGCCAACCAGGCACGCCAGATTCTCGAAGCCGGCGACATCGAAACCGCGCTCAATGCAGCCACCGCCATTGGCGACGACGCCCTGCAACAGCAGGCGCGCGGTTATGTCGTGCCGGATTCGTTTACGCACGGTACCTCGGCACAGCGCGTGCGATGGTTCACCCGCGGCATCGATAGCGGCCAGGTCAGCGCCTGTGATACATTTGGCGCCAAAACGCTCTAGCCCCGGTTTTGTGTGCGCAGCCAAAAAACCGGCGCACCAACAGGGCGATGCCAGGAGGCGGCAGCCTGCACAGACACGGGCATGCGCGTCCCGGATTTGATGCAGTGCACGGCGCCATGCCGCATGGCGCCAGGAGGCCAACCACCGAATCGGTTGTGCAATGCGGTGCAAAACAATCGGCCAATCAAGCGTCATTGGCGCTGGACATTTGCAGCGCAAGACCGGATCGACAAACCGACTCCGGCAGGGCTGTATCAGCGCAGGCAATACCAATTGAAGAAAAATAAATAGACGAGATGGTGGCCAACAGCGCTATGATCTTTTGTTATCAATAGTGATAAAAGAAGCATCGTTTCAAGTGGCACCGGCACTGCCCGGATTGCCGTGCGAGCATTTTCATCACCACCTACGAGGGGTCGAAAAATGGAAGATGTCGTCATTGTTGCGGCCCTGAGGACTGCAGTCGGAAAATTCGGCGGCGCGCTGGCCAAGGTTCCCGCATCCGACCTCGGCGCCCATGTCATCAAGGGCTTGCTGGAGAAGACCGGCGTGGACCCGGCACGCATATCCGAGGTCATCCTGGGACAGGTGCTCACCGCAGGCTGTGGCCAGAATCCGGCCCGCCAGGCACTCATCAAGGCCGGCTTGCCGGACATGGTGCCGGGCTTCGTGGTCGGCAAGGTGTGCGGCAGCGGGCTCAAGGCGACCCACCTGGCGGCCCAGGCAATCAAATGCGGCGACGCTGAAATCATCATCGCCGGCGGCCAGGAAAACATGAGCGCGTCGCCGCATGTGCTCAACAATTCGCGCGACGGTTTTCGCATGGGCGACGCCACCTTGGTCGACACCATGATCCGCGATGGCCTGTGGGATGCCTACAACCATTACCACATGGGTGTGACTGCAGAAAACGTCGCGAAGAAATACGGCATCACGCGCGAACAGCAGGATGCCTTTGCGGTAGCGTCGCAGAACAAGGCCGAAGCAGCGCAGAAAGCCGGCCGCTTCGCCGACGAAATCCTGCCGCTCGACATTGTGCAGAAAAAGGGCAGCGTGCGTTTCGATAGCGATGAATACCCCAAGCATGGCACCACGCTCGAAGCGCTGGCGGCGCTGCGGCCCGCTTTCGACAAGCAGGGAACGGTCACTGCCGGCAATGCCTCGGGCATCAATGACGGCGCCGCCGCCGTGATGATGATGTCGGCGACGCTGGCGCAGCAACTTGGCCTGACCCCGCTGGCACGCATCCGCGCCTATTCGTCAGCCGGACTCGACCCCAGCATCATGGGCATGGGACCGGTACCGGCAGCACGGCTGTGCCTGCAGAAAGCGGGCTGGAGCGTGGCCGATCTCGACCTGATGGAAATCAATGAAGCGTTCGCCGCCCAGGCGCTGGCAGTCAACCAGCAGATGGAATGGGATGCCGGCAAGATCAATGTGAATGGCGGCGCCATCGCCCTGGGCCATCCGATCGGTGCCTCGGGCGCACGCATTCTGGTGACGCTGCTGCATGAAATGGTTCGGCGCGATGCAAAAAAAGGGCTGGCCAGCTTGTGCATTGGCGGCGGCATGGGTGTGGCACTGGCACTGGAACGCTGATCGATGATGGTGTATGTCGGCCAGCGCCGGAGAACACCGCACCTGCCCTGGTGTCAAAGGCAGCGCACGCCTGCCCCGGTTTCAAAGGCAAGGCCGTGCGAAAGCAGCAATGTACAGGTAGCAAATACAGGTAGCAAATACAGGCAGCGAAGTACGGCAGCGAAGTACAGGCAGCGTCATGAACGCTGCGCAGCAAGGACAGACGATGCCCGTGCGCAGGCATCGATTTTCAAACTGGTTTGACTTACTCGATTATTCAACAAACCAACCAAGGAGATGACATGACCAGGATCGCATTAGTTACGGGCGGCATGGGTGGGCTCGGTGAAGCTGTCTGCATGAAGCTTGCCGCCCTGGGCTATCAAGTGGTAACCACGCATTCGCCGGGCAATACCAAGGTCACGGCATGGCTGGCCGAGATGGAAGAACAAGGCTACAAGTTCCAGGCCTTCCCCTGCGACGTGGCCGATTATGATTCCGCTGCCGAATGCGTGGCCAGGATCACCGCAGAGCTGGGCCCGATCGACGTACTCGTCAACAATGCCGGCATCACACGCGACATGACATTCAAGAAAATGGACAAGACCAACTGGGATGCCGTCATCCGCACCAATCTTGATTCCGTTTTCAACATGACCAAGCCAGTCTGCGACGGCATGACCGAGCGCGGCTGGGGCCGCATCATC
>JBPBPY010000465.1:0-15313 GCA_050954505.1 Janthinobacterium lividum | reverse complement strand
CTTGATCGCCATTCCCATTCTGGGCTACCTGTACGGCATGGACCAGCATCTGGCCCAGGGAACGGCACTGGTGATGATCGCGCCGAATGTGCTGATCGGCTTTTACCGCTACCACCAGAAGAACCATATCGACCTGCGTTCGGTGGCGGCCATGAGCCTGTTTTCCATGGTGGCGACGTATTTCAGCGCCCGCTACGCTTCGAACATCCGTTCCGAGCACCTGCATGTGGCATTCGCGCTGTTCCTCATTGCGCTGGCAGTGTTTTTTGCCTGGGAACTGAAGCGCAAGCTGGCCAAGGCCAAAGCCGTTCAAGCCCAGGCCGATGTGGCCCTGGTGGCACTGACCGATCCACTTGAACCCGCAGCGCAGGTCGGTACAGGGCGTCCCGACGCTGTCATGCCGAAGAAAGCGCTGGTCCTGCTGGGCCTGGTCAGTGGTGCCATGTCAGGCATCTTTACCGTGGGTGGCGGCCTGGTGGTGGTGCCGGCGCTGAGCACGTTGTTCGGCATGGCGCAGACGCGCGCCCAGGGCATGGCGCTTGCGCTGGTTGTGCCCGGCGCCGTGATTGCCTTGTTTACCTACGCGCAGGCCGGCAATGTCAGCTGGGTCACCGGTCTGCCGCTGGCGCTCGGCGGCATCTTCAGCGTTTCCTGGGGCGTGGCGCTGGCGCACAAGTTCTCTGCGGTACAGTTGCGCATCTGGTTTTGCGCCGTGCTGCTGTTGACGGCGCTGATGATGCTGCTGGTGCAGTAAGCGCTTATTCCGGATGCCGGCCCGGCGCGCAGCTCTTGAGCCAGTCGCGCCCGCGTGCATCCATTTTGGCTGCGATCACTTCGGCTGGCAAACTGTAGACCGTGGCCCAGGTTGCCCGTCCATCTGCGGCATTGGACGGAAAGCTTGCGGTTTCGATTGGCCAGTGATATTTGCGCTTCAAGGCCTTGATGATGGCGGCCAGCGTCACACGCCCCCGCAGGGGTTCGCTGCCGGCCTGGTCTGCATTCGACAGCAGCACGGTAAGCACCTGGCCGCGCGCAGTGCGGGGACCGGGGAAGATGGGAGACTTGGCTGGCATGCCGGCATTCTAGCGCAAGCATGCCGGAACCTTGTCCCGAAACACGCGAGTTCCACGGGTGCGCCAGTCAGCTGGCTATAATGCCTTGATCCAAACACATCATTCGTCCAAGCCCATGAATGGTTTCCTGCCTGCGCATCTGGAAATTCGCACCCTGCTTGAAAAATTCCTGCCGCAGTCCGGTAGTGTCGCCACGCCGATCGATGGTTTGCGGCTGTACCGCAGCGATGCGCCTTCCGAACCGCTGGCGCTGGAATACAAGCCGGGACTGGCCTATGTGGCGCAGGGCGCAAAAACCGTCATGCTGGGCGCGGACCGCTTTCATTACGGCGAGGGCGAGTATCTGCTGACCTCGATCGGCCTGCCGGTCATGGCGCAAATCACTGCGGCCACCCGCACCCAGCCGCACCTGTGCTTCCTGCTCGACATCGACCTGCTGCAACTGACCGAGACCATGAACCAGATCGGCAACGACGCCATTGCCGCCAGCGATTGCGAATGCAGCCTGTCGGTCAACCAGCCATCGCCGCAGCTGCTCGATGGCTGCCTGCGTTTGCTGCGCCTGCTCGATACGCCGGCGGCAATTCCCATCCTCGCGCCGCTGATCCGCAAGGAAATTGCCTATCATCTGTTGACCGGACCCGACAGTGCGCGGCTGCGCCACATGGCCGCCTCGGAAAGCCAGACCCATCGCATTGGCCGGGCGATCGGCTGGATCAAGGAGCATTTCGCTTCACCATTGCGCATCGATCAATTGGCAGCCCACGTCAACATGAGTGCGTCCTCGCTGCACCACCAGTTCAAGACGGTGACTGCCATGACGCCGATGCAGTATCAAAAACTGTGGCGCCTGCAAAGTGCACGCCAGCTCATGCTCATCGACATGGTCGACGCCGCCGCAGCGGGCTACCGCGTCGGTTATGAAAGCCCCTCGCAATTCAGCCGCGAGTATGCGCGCCACTTCGGCCAGGCGCCCATGCGCGACATCGCCCAGACCCGGGCGCAGCTGCTTGGCGAGGGCGCAACAGGCGTACCCCATCCGGCGGCTTGACACCTTGCCGCGCTTTGCAGAAAACAGCGCATTCTGTCGCCTCGATATGCGTGGACGATGAATGAAAAAAAGTACTTGCCCGGATCGTCGCCACGGATTGAATTCAATCCTGGTTGTTGATCCAGACAAGTGCTTGCTGTATCGGCGCCGGCAGTCATGCTGCCGGTGCAGAAACGACTACCGCTTTCGATGTGCTTACGCGGCCAGCGATTTCATGTCGATGACAAAACGGTAGCGCACATCGCTCTTGACCACGCGGTCGAAAGCCTGGTTGATTTCCTCGATATCGATCAGTTCGATGTCGGCGGTGATGTTGTGCTTGCCGCAGAAGTCGAGCATTTCTTGGGTTTCCTTGATCGAGCCGATCATCGAGCCCGCCAGGGTGCGGCGCGCACCGATCAGGTTGAAGGCATTGACCGGCGGGGTGGCGGCGTCAGGCACGCCAACCAGCGTCATGGTGCCATCGACCTTGAGCAGCTGGATGTAGTCGTTCCAGTCCACGGCAGCGCCCACCGTGTTGATGATCAGGTCGAACTGGCCGGCCAGCTTGGTGAAGGTTTCGCGGTCGTTGGTGGCGTAGTAGCTGGCGGCACCAAAACGCAGGCCGTCTTCCTGCTTGGAGAGCGACTGGCTCAGGACCGTGACTTCGGCGCCCATGGCATGGGCAATCTTCACGCCCATGTGACCGAGGCCGCCCAGGCCGATAATGGCGACCTTCTTGCCGGGACCGGCTTTCCAATGATTCAGCGGGGAATACAGGGTGATGCCGGCGCACAGCAGTGGCGCGGCCTTGTCCAGCGGCAGGTTCTCCGGAATCGACAGCACATAGCCTTCCTTGACCACGATGTGGTCCGAGTAGCCGCCATGGGTTGGCGTGACGCCATCGGCTTCGACCGAATTGTAAGTCTGCACCAGGCCAGGCATGTACTGCTCCAGGTCGACGTTGCGCGTGGCGCATGTGGTGCATGAATCGACAAAGCAGCCCACGCCGACATGGTCGCCGACCTTGAACTTGGTGACGTTGGCGCCGACCGAGGTCACCACGCCGGCGATTTCATGGCCCGGTACCATCGGGAAGCTGGCGCCGCCCCATTCATCACGGGCCTGGTGGATGTCCGAGTGGCAAACGCCACAGAACTTGATGTCGATGGCGACGTCGTCGGCATTCGGCGTGCGGCGTTCGAATGAAAAGGGGGCCAGTTTCTGTTTGGCGGCCGGGGCCGCATATCCGCGTGCTAGGGTCATGTCTGTTGCTCCATAAAGAGTGAAAACGCTGGATGACACTGTAACGAAAATCCTGCTGGTGAAGCTACTGCGATCCTGTCGGATCCTTGTACGATCCTGCAATCGCTGCCGGCAGCCTGCATCATGCAAGCCTGCAGACGCGCAGACCCGCAGACCGGCAAAGCGCAATCGCCCGCTTGCCCCCATCCTGCGGCAGCAGCATTGCTGTCGCACGGGCGGCCCAACCTTGGCGGATGGCGCTGCAATCGGTAATGCGGTGAAAGCCAGAGTGCCGTGGCCAGGTCTTTTCAACACCCGCATTGTATGATTCTTCATATGGCAAAACCTTCCCCAACCCACAGCCACGGTACAGCGCTGCAAGCCGGCATTGCCTCGGCAAGCGCACCGCAGGCCAGTTTTCGCCTGCGCGTGCGCCTGGGCGACCAGATTGCCATCGGCCCTGGCAAGATCGCCCTGCTTGAAGCAATTGGCACAGAGGGTTCGATTTCTGCCGCGGCCAAGCGTCTGGGCATGTCCTACAAACGCGCCTGGGACTTGCTCAACACGATCAACCAATCCCTTGCCACACCAGCCATCGGTTCGGAACGGGGTGGCCCGCACGGCGGCGGCAGCGTGTTGACGCCAGAAGGCCGCGAACTGGTGCGCCTGTACCGTGCCATCGAAGTACGTGCCGCCCAGGCATGCTCTGCCGAACTCGACAGCCTGCTGGATTTGCTCAAGCAAGGAGGATGATTCGTGCTACCGGCATGGCCGCTCAATGGGCGGGGGAAGGAAGCCGGGCAGGCGTTGCGGAAATCCGGGTCGTGGCAGCACCCGGGCATTCTTGCACATATGCGCGCGCCTTGTATTCTTGTATGCTGTATTGCAAAGCTGGAGTGCGCATGCAGCTTGTCCGACCTTTTGAGCAAACGGCCAGATACTGCCGAGAGCCGGCCAAACACTGCCCAAACACCGCCCAGATACCGGCCAACCGGCCAACCGGCGGTATTACAGCGGTTATACAGTGGTAATGCAGTGGTAATGCAGCGCCTGGCGTTTGCCGATTGACCGGCTTGACACCCTATAACCAGAAATCCGGAGGCATACCATCATGGCAGCGTGCATTGTAGGCTGGGCCCATTCGCCGTTTGGGAAATTCGACCAGCTCGATCTGGAAGCCTTGATCGGCAGCGTGGTCGGGCGGGCGCTGGAACATGCCACGGTGTCCGGCAATGATGTCGATGGCATCTGGCTGGGCAATCTGAATGGCGGTTTCGTGCCGGAGATCTTCTGTTCCTCGCTGGTCATGCAAGCCGATGAGAGCTTGCGCTGGAAACCGGCCGTGCGGCTGGAAAACGCCTGTGCCTCCGGTTCGGCAGCAATCCATGGCGCGCTGCAGGCAATCGAGTCGGGTGCCGCACGCATCGCGCTGGTGGTGGGGGCAGAAAAAATGTCGGCAGTCCCGGGACGCGAGGCGACCAGGATTCTCGGCAACTGTTCCTATGTGAAGGAGGAAGGCAATGTGCCACAGGGCTTTGCCGGCATATTCGGCGCCATTGCCAGCGCCTATTTCGAACGCCATGGCGATCAGTCGGCGGCGCTGGCGCGCATCGCAGCGAAGAACCACAGCAATGGCATGCACAATCCCTGGGCGCACATGCAAAAGGACCTGGGTTTTGCGTTCTGCAACACCGTCTCGGAAAAAAATCCCTTGATTGCCGGCCCGCTGCGCAAGACCGATTGCTCGCTGGTTTCCGATGGCGCGGTGGCCATGGTGATGGTGCATCATTCCCTGGCAAAGCATTTTCCGCGTGCAGTCCGGTTTCGTTCCGCTGTCCAGGTCAACGATTTCCTGCCGCTGTCGCGCCGCGATCCACTCGCTTTCGAAGGCCCGCGGCGAGCCTGGCAACAGGCGCTGGCAAAGGGCGGCGCAACCCTGGCAGATCTGTCGTTTGCCGAGGTCCACGATTGCTTCACGATTGCCGAATTGCTGACCTATGAAGCCATGGGCCTGGCCGCGCCTGGGCAGGGCGCCAGGGCCATCGATGAAGGCACGGTGGACAAGGAGGGACGGTTGCCGGTGAATGTCTCGGGTGGCTTGAAGTCAAAAGGCCATCCCATCGGCGCCACCGGCGTTTCCATGCATGTGATCGCCGCCATGCAGCTGTGTGACGAAGCGCTGGGCATGCAGCTGCCCGACACCCGGCTGGGTGCCGTTTTCAACATGGGCGGCTCTGCGGTGGCCAATTACGTCAGCATCCTGGAGCGGGAAAAATGATGACGGACTTCCCGACAGCAAAACGCCGCCAATGGCGAATCACCGGCGTGTTGCTGCCGGCCTGAGCAGGGCAGCGATGATGCGATGGCCTTTGCGGCGCGCGATTTCCCGCGCAGTGTTGCCATTGCTATCCTCGATGGTGGTATCGATGCCATCGACCGCCAGCAGCATGCGCACCGCGCGTTCGGCACCGTTTGCCGCTGCCACATGCAACGCGGTGGCGCCCTGTTCATCGACTTCGTTGACGTCCACGCCAGGCTGGGCCAGCAGCGAAGCCAATATCTCGACCTGCCCGAACTTCACTGCCAGACGCGGGCTGCTGTTGGCCTGGTCGAGTTGCACGATGGCTTTGTCGATCAATGCCGCACCGCTCCAGTTGGTGCCGCCGCTCCAGCCTTTTCTCTCCAGCAGGGCCTGCATGCGCTGCCTGGCTTCGGCTCGCGCCACAGGATAGAGCTGCTGGCCCAGCAGCTCGTGCTTTCGTTCAAGCGTGCTGGGCGGCGGCTTTTTCATCAACAGCACATTGAGCTGATGTTTTGCCAGCATGGCGTTGGCAGGCAGTTTTTGCAGCTGCGCCTGCAGGCTGCTGCGGCGCGCCTGCTCGCCTGCCTGCTGGGCCTGATGGGCCGCCAGGTCAGCGGCACTGACCTGGTAGTGCAGCGCATCGGCCATGCCGGAAGCCTGCTCGGCCCGTAAGCCGGCAACCAGTTTCGCCACCATGCTTTCATAAGCCGGGTCGCGCCGTTCGATGATGGTCTGCAGTTCCTGGTCACGCTGTTCCAGCGCCAGCTGACCAGCAGCCTGGAAGCCGTCCCAGGCTTCTGCCTTGTTGGGACCTTCGCCACTGAGCACGGGCGCCACCGTCGACAGGTCGACCAGCAGCCGTTCGGCACAGCCGGTGTCGCACGGCCGGTCGAGGCCGATCTGGACCAGGCGGGCAAAGATGTAGGAAATCAGATTCTCTTTGAGTTCCGTATCTTCCTGCATGGCAGTGAAATTGAGCACGATCCACAACGCTTCATGGGTATCGGTCTTGAGGAATTCAATATCGATCGGTTTGCTTTCGAACCAGATCTGGCGCAGACCAAGCAGGGCCACCGAGCTGACCGTTTCATCGGGGTGGTCACGCAGATGGCCGGCCAGTGTGCCGTCGATGCTGCTCAATACGCTGAGGTCGTTTTCATCCAGGTCGAGCTTCCTTGCCAAGCCCATGGCCTTGGCCTGGCGCTCGACGAGCTGTTGGACGATCGGCGCGAACACCAGCTCCCTGCGGATGTTCGAGAGCATGCGCTGCACTTCCGGCACCTCGCGCCGGCGGGCCAGCGTCTGTGGCGCCACAAACCTGTTATGTTCATTGAACTGCTCGAGGTCCTGGGCAAGAATGGCGCCGAGCAGCTGCGTGGCCAGCGTGTGACCATCATCGCCGGCGTCGCCGAAATACGCCAGCATGGCCGGTTCGAACGTCTTGTCATTGAATGGCGCTTCGTACTCTGCGTACACCGAGGTGCCGACCAGGTCGGTCAGTCGCGGTGCGGGCAGGTCCTGTCTCAACGGTGTGTTGAGCAGTGTGCGCAGGCGGGCCAGAGGAGCGGCCGGGAAGGCGCAGCTTCTGGGATCATAAGCCAGGTTCAGCTTGATTTCGAAGAGCATCGAGCGGATCGAGTCGGCCGTGGTGGGCTGCATCGATTCATCGCCATCTGCATCCTGCTGCGCCGGCATGCTGCGTTCCTGCTGGCGCATTGGCTCGAGCAGCCGTGCGGCCAGCTCCATGCCCGTATCGTCCGGGTCGCCCAGGTAGCGGATCAGGGCAGGGAGGAATTCTGCTTGCGGCCCTGGCTGATTCATCAAGGCAGTCAATGCAGGCGCCAGCTGCGCCGTCATGGCTTCTGCCACGGCGGCATTGAGCGAGGTCGTTGCGGCGCTGGCCAGTGCGCCGCTCAATGGCTGGTGTTCGAGTTAGGCAAGCAGTCGATCCAGCACGCGCTGCCTGACTGCCAGTCCGGATTGGCTGCGGTGCGCATCTTTCCACGAGAAGGCAATGAGCTTGCTAGCTTTTTCAAGGAGTTCCTGGCCGGTCAGCTTGTACTTGGTGGTGTAGACGGTGGCCGCCTCGCCGCGGCCCAGGCGCGTCTGCGCCATGGCATCGGCCAGGGTCTTGCCTGCCTCGCCGCGCATGAGTGCAATATCCTCGACTTCTTCACGCGTCAGATAGCCGTCGATGGAAAACCCTGCCACGTTCGGTGCTGCCTCGAGCAGACGGGTAGCGGTGTCGCGGATCAATTCATCAACCAGCGGCGAGTGCAATTGCAATTGCAGCGACGTCGTCAGATGGTGGCGCGCACCCTTTTCACAGGCGTCGTCCGGCAGCGCCTGGACCTTCTCTTCTTCGACCAGCCTGCGGCCCAGCACGAAATGGGTAAACGCGCGGCGCTGCTGGCTGGCCATGTCCAGCGCCGGATCTGGAAAACGCACCATGGTGAATTGTTCCAGCAGCCATTTGATCTGTGCAATGGCCGGGCGCCGGCCAAAGGCTTCGCGCTGGGCCGGTGTTACATAGGCGTGCTGCAGGAATTTCAGCAGTCCCTGCTGCCTGGCCGGATGTTGATCACTGGAGACCAGCATGTCGGCAAGGATATTCGGATCGGCCTCCGGTTGGTCGAGCAGCAGCTTGGCTGCCGCGAAATACTGTGGCCGGTAATCGGGTTGATTGCCAGCCTGCACGGCCTGGAGCAGCGCCTTGGTCAAGGCGACGCCTTCGTGCCGATGTTTCAGCAGTTGTTTCACGGTGTAGTGATTGCCTTGCATGGCGGCGATATCAAGCACTGTCTGCCCAAACGGATTCGTCCTGTGGATATCGATGCCGGAGCTCTCCAGGAGCATGTCGACAGCTTGGGCATATTGGTAATGGACCGCAGCATACAGCGGTGTATAGCCGCCATCGCTGGGTTGATTGACATCGATCCCGGGACGCCCCAGCAGCATGCGGATGATCCGTTCAGTGCCGAGCCCGAGCATGGCCCGATGCAGCGGTGTCCTGCCAAGCGCATCGGCGCGGTTGATATCGGTACGCTCGTCGGCCAGCAGCGCACGGACCAGATCGGGGCGGGTCAGGTGGATCGCCAGATGCAGGGGGGGCGCATCATGCATGTCGTCCCCGTTGGTCATCAGTGGCGCATTGACATCGATATCTTGATGAGAGAGCAACACGCGCACCATATCCAGCGAACCTTTGCTCAACGCGATGTGCAAGGCTTTCATGCCGGGCGCCAGTTCGGCGTTGATGTCGATGCCGGGGTGGCCGAACAACACGCGTGCACTCTCCAGATTGCCACTCTGCAGCACCATCTCCAGTGCCGTCCTGCCGTCTTCGGCAGGGCGCCCGACATCGATGTCAGGATGGTTCAGCAGCAGCCTGAGCACGTTTGTCTGCTGCCGGCTGATTGCCCTGTGCAGGGGCGATGACGTGCCATCCTGCGCCAGGTTGACGTCAAGCGCCTCGAATTCCAGCAATGCCGCCGCCAGTTCGACATTCCCATGGCTGGCGGCATGGCCCAGCAGACCAATGCCGCTCTTCGAGACGGCGTTGAGCATGCCGCGATCCTTTGCCAGCAGCAGTTCGACAACCTTGCCATGGTTGTTTCTGGCGGCCGCAAACAGGGGTGTCAAACCGTCGTCGTCCGCGGCATGCAGCGTAATGCCACGCTGGCCCAGCAACAGCTGCACGATATCGGCATGGCCCCGGCTTGCAGCGAAGTTCAGGAGCGTCTGGCCGTTATCATTGCGGCTGTCGATACCGAAAGCGCTGCCGGTGGCCAGCACGGATTTGAGGAACTCGGCGTCGCCCGTAGCGGCCGCCGCGAATACCTGCAAGGTTCTGGGCAATTGCTGCAGCAAGGGCTTGAGCGGCTCGATGCGCTGCTGCGGCAACTGCCTGCCGATCTGCTCCTGCCAGACAATTGCCTCAGCCAGGCTTTCAGCATAAATGACGGCATTGCCGACCCACGCCTGCGCCATTTTCTGGTTATCAAGATCGACCTGTGACAGCTTCCCGGCCAGACGCGTCAGCGTTGCATTGCGACTGTCCGCATGGGTGACCGGATTGGTAAACTGCTGTTTTTGTTGCCGTCCTGCGCCAATGATCTCCACGCACCTGCGAATGTCGATCGTCAGCGCATCGTTGGCCACCACTTCCGTGCGGCTCCACTCGCTGAGGATGCCGGGCTCGCGCTCGGCAAGCGGTCCCAGCAACGCCAGGTGCTGACGACGGGCCATGCCGTAAGCTGACACCCCCGAGCGGTCGACGATCAGGGTACTGGCGTGAAATTCCAGCAGCAGGGTGACGATTTCGGTCAGATGCCAGCGCAGCGCCAGATGCAGCGCTGTATCTCCCTGCGCATCACTGGCATCGACGTCGATGCCCTGTTCCAGCAAAAAGCGCAGCAATGCCGTCTTGTGGCCGATTACCCGACCTTCTTCGTCTTCATTGTCATTGCCGCCGGCAATCGTGTGCAATGCTTCAAAGACGGCGTTGCGGCCAAGGCCACTGTCGAGTGCAATGCTGGCGCCATGCTCAAGCAGTGCCTTGGCCATGCCGAGCTGGTCCTGCAGTGAAGCCGATCGCGCCATCAGGTGCAGGGCTGTGTCGCCATCGTTGTTGCGTGCATTGACATCCTCGCTTTGTTCCAGCAGCAGCTTGAGTACGGCCGCACTCGGGCAATCGGCGCGTGCGGCAATGTGCAAGGCGGTGTCGCCGTGCTCATTGCGCAGGTTGCCGTCAACACCCCGTTGCAGCAGCACCTCGACCAGTTCGGCACTGACGGCAAACGGTGCGTTCAGGTAGCTGTGCAGGATGGTCGGGCAGCCGTCGTCGGCGATCAAGGCATCGGCGCCGTGTTCAATGAGCACAAGTGCCATGGCGTGATCGTCAAGGTCAATGGCAATCTGAAGCGGCGTCAAGCCCCGAATCTGGGCGTTGGTATCCTTGCCATCCTCGCCATTGATGTGCGTGGCCTGGCCAGCATCGAAGGGTTCAACGCGGGCATTGATGTCGACACCGGCCTCGACAAGAAGTTTGACATGGCCCCGCTTGCCGGCGTCTTCCTGGACCGCTGCGCAGTGCAAAAGATTCAGGCCATCCTGCAGCACATGGACATTGGCGCCGTTGGCCAGCAGCAGCGGCAAATTGTCGGCATGGGCGCTTGTCATCAACGCGCGGTGCAAGGGCGCGGCCTGCGCCTGACCAAGCCCGTCAATGAGTTCCCTGGCACCGTTTTCAAGCAGATAGCGCAGCATTGACGCATCGGGATTCATGGCTGCGTAATGCAGCAGGTTGTTGCCTTTGCCATCGAGCGCGTGCGGGTTTGCGCCGGCACGCATGAGCGCCAACAGGATCTGCGGGTCACTGCCCTTTGCCGCAGCCAGATGCAGCGGCAAGACGGCGCTGCCTTCGACGGCCAGGCTGACCGGGTGTGCAAGCAGCATCTTTACCACCGGGAGTCCATCGGCTCTTTGCACTGCATGAGACAAGGCAGTCATTCCTTGACGGTCCGGCTCGTCAAAGTTCACGACTTTGTCGAGCAGCAGCGCTACGGTCTTTGCACAGCCTCTCATGGCGGCATGCATCAGGGCGTTATGGCCGTTGCGGTCTTCCAGGTACACATTGGCGTGGGCACGCAGCATCTGCCTGACTGCCTCGTGGCTCGGCAGGCGGGCAGCAAGATGCAGTGGCGTGTTGTGAAGTATTTCTTCCTCAGCCAGATGGTTTTGCACATCCACCTGTTCATGCGGGCCAGCCTCGAGCAGCAGGCTCATGCAGGCCGGATTACCGGAGTGCGCAGCATGATGCAGCGGCACATTGCCAAGATAACTCGGCTGCATCAGCCAGGCGGGAGTGAATTTGCCATGCTGCAAAATTTCCTGAAGTATCTCCGGCCGGCCGGAATGTGCTGCTGCATGCAGGATGTTTTCCCGACCGCTGGTGATGGTCTCCAGCGAAACGCCGCTGTCGAGCAGCGCGCGCAGCACGGCCAGGTTTTCGCCCGCCGCCGCGGCAAACAATGCTCTCTGGCGCGAATTCGGGTCGGCGCCTGCATGCAGCAACATGTTGACGATGCGCAGGTTGCCATAATCAGCAGCCAGTTCAAGTGCGGTCTGATTTTTCCTGTTGCGCTCATTGACCTGCATGATCAGCTGGCCGCCCTGAAATGCGCCGTCAGCCGACGGATCAGGCTCTTCGAAACCGGGGTGGAAAGCTTGCAGCAGAGCCAGCACCACCTCGGCGTCGCCTGCATACTTGACCGCATGATGCAGCACGCTGGCGTGGGCATCGTCGCCTGCCGACTCGCCGGTCAGCATGTTGATGACCGACATGTCCATTGCCAGAATCAGGCGGATGGCCGGCAGACTGTCGGGGGTTTTCACGGCGATGTGCAAGGCAGTTTCGCCGTCGTCGGTGCGTGCCAGGACCTGGCTTGGCGGACCTGTTTCCAGCAGCTTGATGATGTTCTCGTCGTTGTCGACACAGCTCAGTGCCACATGCAGCGGCAGGATGCCATCATTGTTGGCGATGCCAACCAGGGTTTGCGCCGCCCTGTGACCGAGCAGGAATTGCAGCACTTCAGGATGTTCGTGGTTCATGGCGGCGTCATGCAGCATCGTATTGCCCTCGACATCCTTGCGGGCAAAGTCCGTTTCGCTGTCGAAGAACAGCTTGACCATGGCCAGCGGCATGTGGCGTAAGGCAAACTGCCAGGGAGTTTCGGCCTGCTCCGCCGCGCCCGCTGGAGCAGGGTCAAGCGAAGCCAGGCAGTCGGCGCCATGTTCGAGCAGCGCTGCTGCCAGCGTCAGCCTGACATTTCGATGCAGGCCGGGGTCGAGCAGGACATTCCAGAGCGGCGTCGCGGTTTGCCTGACTGCGGCCAAAGCCAGTGCCTCTGCAGGGTCATTCGCATTGCCGGCTTCGCTGCTGCTGTCATGGGCGTTGCCGCCGGCGCCGGGGCGGGCGCGGCCCTTGTTCAAACCCGGACTTAAATTCAGACCCCGGTTCAGGCCGCTGCGTTCGAGCTCGGCGCGTACGGCCTCGCGTGGCATGCCGGCGCTCTGCAATCGCTCGCGCATCTCCTGGCGCACCTGTGCCATCGTGATATCCACATCTGCACCGCGAGCCACCAGTTGCGCCAGCCGTTCCGCGCAGGTCATCGACGTGGTGCTGCTCCCCGCTGCGGCAGTTCCCTGCCGCGGCCTGAGACGTTCTGCCCTGGCATGCCCGGCATGGCCGGCCAGCACGGCATGAACCAGAACCCGGCCATCCGGGCCGCAGGCTTGTGCCTCGAGGACACCGGTGTCGATCAGTGTCATGCCGGCCATGAACGCCCGGCGCTCGCCGCTTTCGCAGGCACTGCACAAGTTCGACCACAAGGGCAGCAAGCCGCGCGTATTGCCGGCCAGTGTCTTGAGTGCAGCATGCAGACGCTCGAGCTGCAACACGCCGAAACGGCGATCCGCTTCGGCAAATGCCAGCCCATGTGCGGCCAGCGCATGACGCGCCCGCTCCATCTCTTTCGCACTGGCCGGTGCGCCGTTGGGCATTGCCAGGAACTGCGCTTGCGTCGCACTCCGTTGCCGTTGCGCTGCATGCGTCCGGGCTTCCGGCGAAGGCGCACCGCTTCGCCTGGCTCGCGCAGTCGTGGCGGATTCCGGCGCTGTACCGGTGGCGGCATTGGTGGGAACGTTGCGGCGATTGCCGGCGCCGGCAGTCAGGCGAGGAAGGGGCATGGGGTTCTGGTATCAAGTCAATTGGGCCAGCGCTGGCAGGATGCCGATGCGCGATTCGCTGAAAGATTTCCTCAGGTCATCAAGCTGGTCGATATCGCGCTTCAAATCCCAGATGAGTGATTGTCGATTGGATAACAGTTCCATTGTTTGTCGAAACTGTTTAACACCGTGAATCGATCACCGAGTTGGCCGATAGACTGTTGCCGACAGGCCAAGCTTTGGCATTACTGCAGATATGGCTGCGTTGTCGTCGGTTTTCCACTTGCGTGCGCATATCGTGGCCAACCGAGATGGCTTCTTCGCGAGACCCGATCCTGAACGATAAAGAAGCGGGTATGCCAATACGCCGTATGCTGCATGACTGGCCGGATATGAGCGCCCGGTCGGAGGCGGAACGCCTGGAGTATGATAAACAACAGGTGGCAGCGACAAACTGCCGTGGACTGAACTCAGTAACAAGCTGCAATAAAAGACTTTGGCGACAATGGTAACAGACTGTTCTAGAAAACCAGTCAGCGCCGGATGGTGCCGGTTTTACAGGCGCCGTGCATGCCGTACGCATGTGCGGGATAGGCAAATCATGATACGGAGTTGTTCGATGCGACGATTTTTTCTGCAGCACTGGCCGGCATATTGTTCGCCACAACCGCAGGTATGGCGCATGCAGCGCACCCAGCCGATGTGGCTGGACCCGCCTATGGCCCGGAATTGCAGGGCTTTCATTATCCGCATGCTTTGCAGCACTATCGTTTCATTTCCCAAGGTGAAACCTTGCAAATGGCCTACATGGATGTTGCGCCAACGGGTGCCGCAAATGGCCAGACAGCGGTGCTCATGCACGGCAAGAATTTTTGCGGCGCTACCTGGGAAAGCCAGATTGCTGCGCTGAGCGCGGCAGGTTACCGCGTCATTGCTGCCGATCAAATTGGATTTTGTGCGTCCAGCAAACCGGCGCATTACCAGTACAGCTTTCAGCAACTGGCAGACAACACTGCTGCACTGTTAAAGCAGGCCGGTGTCGAGCATGCCATCCTGGTGGCCCACTCAACTGGCGGCATGCTTGCCGTACGCTATGCCTTGATGTTCCCGCAAAAGGTTTCCAGGCTGGTACTGGTCAATCCCATCGGCTTGGAAGATTGGAAAGCGCTCGGCGTTCCCTATCGCACCGTCGATCAATGGAATGAACGTGAACTCAAGCTCAGCGCCAGCAGTGTGCGCACCTATGAACAATCAACCTATTATGCTGGCCGCTGGAAGCCCGATTACGACCGCTGGGTCGACATGCTCGCCGGCCTGAACCAGGGTCCGGGCAAGAAACTGGTCGCATGGAATTCGGCACTGATCTACGACATGATTTTTACCCAGCCAGTGATCCATGAATTTGCCTTGCTCAAGGTGCCGACCGTGCTGATGATAGGGGACGCCGACACCACCGCAATCGGCAGCGATATCGCCCCGCCCGAGGTCAAGGCCAAGGTGGGGCACTACGATGTCCTGGGAAAACAGGCTGCGGCCATGATTCCCGATAGCCGTCTGATCCTTTTTCCCGGCATGGGCCATGCGCCGCAGATGGAAGATCCGGCGGGTTTCAATCAAAAGCTGGTCGAGGCACTCGATGGCGTGGTGCGCTGACTGCAAGGATGCCGATTGCAAGCGTGCTCTTGCCATGCGTGCTCTCGGCAAGGCGCGCCGCATGGTCGGCAAGGATCTCGCCCGACAGCTGTAACTCGTCGCTGACCTCTGCCATCCAGTCGACTGCCCGGCCATCCAATTTCTCCGCCAGGCAATCCGGGCCACGGCCTTGGTCGTCGCAGCGCCGTGCCCTGTGGCACTGGCTCTGGCACTGGCACTGGCAGACAATCGTCCAGGTTCGCTGGCCACACCAACTTGATGAAAGCGCTTATCATGACCACC
>JBPBPY010000414.1:0-15357 GCA_050954505.1 Janthinobacterium lividum | reverse complement strand
CTCTTCCATCACGACCCGGATTTCCTTGGCGAATTCATCCTTGTCGAACACCAGGTTGGCCATGCGGTCCGCTTCCAGCGCCATCACCTGCTCCAGCCTCGAGCGTTCGATCTGCTGGAAGTAGGCAGTGTAGTCCCTGCTGGTGAAAGCGTTTTCACGCCCGCCCAGGGCTGCCACGCGGGCGCTGAATTCGCCGGGCTTGAGGGTGGTGGTCCCTTTGAACATCATATGTTCCAGCGCATGCGCCACGCCCGTGGTGCCGTTGGTTTCATCGATGGCGCCCACCTTGTACCAGATCATGTGGGCTGCGGTCGGTGCGCGATGGTCTTCCTGCACGATGATCTTCATGCCGTTGGCAAGCATGAACTCCTGTGCCGCCACGGCGACGGCAGCCGGCGCTGCCAATGCACAGGAAAGCGCACAGCCCAGCGCGAGAATGGTTGTGCAGATCGATCTTGGCACCAACGTTACGGTTCGGAATTTCATAAGCCTTGCTCTGCTAGAATAGGGGTCGTTTGGCCAGGCGCAATGCCACACAAATCATCACGCCGTTTGAATCGCGGCCTTGATTGTAGCCGTAGCGTCATGACATTGTTTTGTTATTGCCAGCCTGCTTCCGTGTTGCGTTCGATAAGCGCCCGGTTTGCGTTGCCTGCATGGCCCTGCCTGAACGCGGCTGGCGTCGCTTTGCGTACCGCTGCTTCGTATTTCCCTTGCATTTTCCCTTGTATTCTTCGTTTGAATGGCCCTGACCCCGATGTTTAGTTTTTTCAAGAAAAAACCGAAAGAGCCGGCAATCGAAACACCGGCGTCCGGCGCCACCCAGCCGGCAGACAGCCAGGATGTCCTCTCCAGCACGCAGCCTGGCATAGTGCCGGCGCAGCCCGCTGGCGCCGATCTGGTCAGCGCTGCCACAGCGCCAGCCATGCGCCAGGGCTGGCTCGACCGCTTGAAATCAGGCCTGTCGCGCACTTCGTCGAGCTTGACCACGCTGTTTGTCGGCGCCCGCATCGATGACGACCTGTATGAGGAACTCGAGTCGGCGCTGTTGATGGCAGACACCGGCGTCGAGGCCACCGGCTTCCTGCTCGATGGCTTGAAGCGGCGCGTGCGCGAGCAAAAGCTGGTCGAGGCCCAGCAGGTCAAGGCCGCCTTGCGAGCCCTGCTGCTGGAATTGCTGGCACCATTGCAAAAGCCGCTGGTGCTGGGACGGGAACAACCGCTGGTGATGATGATTGCCGGCGTCAACGGCGCCGGCAAGACCACCACCATCGGCAAGCTGGCCAAGCACCTGCAGGCGCACGGCCAATCGGTGGTGCTGGCGGCTGGCGATACGTTTCGCGCCGCGGCGCGCGAGCAACTGACGATCTGGGGCGAGCGCAACAATGTCACCGTGATTGCCCAGGAATCCGGTGACCCGGCTGCGGTGGCTTTCGACGCCGTGCATTCAGCCATGGCGCGCAAGACCGATGTGGTCATGGTCGATACCGCCGGCCGGCTGCCGACGCAGCTGCACCTGATGGACGAATTGAAAAAAATCAAGCGCGTGATGGCCAAGGCCATGCCGACTGCCCCACATGAAATCCTGCTGGTCATCGACGGCAATACCGGCCAGAATGCGCTGACCCAGGTCAAGGCATTCGATGATGCACTGGGCCTGACCGGCCTGGTGGTCACCAAGCTCGATGGCACTGCCAAGGGCGGCGTGCTGGCAGCCATCGTCAAGGCGCGGCCGATTCCCGTCTATTTCATCGGTGTGGGTGAAAAAATCGAAGACCTGCAGCCCTTCGATGCGCAAGAGTTCGTCGACGCGCTGCTCAATTAGGCACGGGCCTTGCGCAATCGACGGGCAGCCGTGCAGCCTGCCGCCGATGTTGCGCCCTGGTCTGCCGCGCACCTGTATTTCGCTCCTGTCATAATTTTGGAACCAGCATGTCGATGATTGAACTGCACAATGTGCGCAAGCAATATCCGGGAGGTGCAGTCGCCCTGGAAGATGTCACCATGTCGGTTGCAGCTGGCGAATTGATTTTCCTGGCCGGCCCGTCGGGCGCCGGCAAGTCGACCCTGCTCAAACTGATCGCCGCCATCGAACGCCCCAGCAGCGGCGGCGTGGAAGTCAATGGCCAGGACATTGCCCGCATCAAGCCTTCCGGCCTGCCCTACTTCCGCCGCCGTCTGGGGCTGATCTTCCAGGAACAGCGCTTGCTGGCCGATCGCAGTGTGCTGGCCAATGTCATGCTGCCGCTGCTGGTTACCGGCAGTACCAGCGAGGAGGCACGCCGCCGCGCCCTGGCAGCGCTGGAGAAAATCGGCTTGCCCGACCGCGCCAACAGTGCACCGCTCTCGCTTTCCGGTGGCGAACAGCAGCGCGTGGCCATTGCACGCGCCATCGTGCACCGGCCGCAGCTGATTCTTGCCGACGAACCGACTGCCAATCTCGATCGGGACAGCGCCAACCATGTCCTCAATACCCTCAAGGCTTTTCATGGTGCTGGCGTGACCTGCATCATTTCGACACACGACGAACAGTTCCTCGACAGCGCCGACCGCGTGATCTACCTCAGCGAAGGCCGCGTCACCGAATCATGGCGCCGGCTGGCGCCGCAGGAGCTCGCATGAATACCTGGCTCCGACATCATCGCCTGGCGCTGGCCGCAGCCTTCGGCCACCTGCGCAGCAGCCTTGGCAGTTTCATCTTCAATGTCATCGTCGTGGCCATTGCCCTGGCCTTGCCATTTGCCGGCCTGACCTTGCTGGAGAATGTGCGGCCGGTTTCCGACCAGTTGGCGGTGCAGCCGGAAATCAGCATCTTCATGAATACCGACACGCCGCGCGAACGGGCCATTGCGCTGGCTGCCGAAATTCGCACCGTGGTGCAAGCCAATGGCATCAGCGGCGCTTTGGAATTCGTGGCTCGCGAAAAGGCGCTGGAGAGTTTGCAGGGCCAATCCGGGCTTGCCGATGCAGTCACCACGCTGGGCAGCAATCCGCTGCCTGACAGTTATGTGCTCAAGCTTTCCGGCTTCCAGAATGCCGGCGACGCCGTTCATGTGGAAGCCATCGCGGCACAGCTCAAGGCCCTGCCGGGCATTGAGTTCATCCAGATCGACTCGGCCTGGGTCAAGCGCCTGGCGGCCTTGATCAGCGTCTTGCGGCTGGGACTGTGGTTGCTGGCGGCGACACTTGGCGCAGTCGTGGTCACGGTTGTATTCAACACCATTCGGCTGCAGGTCATGACCCAGCGCGAAGAAATCGATATCTCGCGCCTGGTGGGCGCCACCGATTCCTACGTTTATCGGCCGTTTTACTACAGCGGCATGCTGCTGGGCCTGTGCGCCGGTGCCCTTGCCCTCCTGGTGGTCGCCGGCGCCCTGACGCCGCTCAACGCTGCAGTGGCCGAATTTGCCCGCTTGTATGCGTCGGAATTTTCCTTGCGTCCTCTTAATGCCATGTTGACAGCGGCACTGCTTGCGGCCAGTGCCGGCCTGGGCCTGCTCGGTGCCGTGCTGTCGGTCTGGCGCCAGCTTTCGCGTGCAGCCTGACTGGCTGTGCGACGCCCGTTAGGGCCTGACTAACAATGCTTGGACCGGCAAGGCGCGCCCGGCTAAGCTTGCTAGCTGCCAAACGACAGGCGTTGCATCGACAGGCGTTGCATCGACAGGCTTCGTACCGGCAGGCGTTGCATCGACAGGCTTCGTACCGGCAGGCTTTGCATGACAGGCTTTACATCAGGACAGGAACTTTTGAAGTCCTGCGCATTCTTATCAATGCGCAATGATTTGATGCTGCATTGCGATAAACTCAATTGTCCCCCGCGTCGAGCCGTTGTCCTGCCGCACTTCCTGGTGCCAGCCAGATTGGCACTTATACCTTTTCACTATCTAACTGTTCGGGAATGCCGATTAGCAGTGACAAGCGGAGAGTGCTAAGATACATTCATTGTTGTTTGTAATAATTGTTTGATAAGTAATTGGTCCCCGACTGAGCAGAGCAATTCCTAGGAGCAAGGAGAAAGCATGAAAACAGCACTGCCGATGGCAGATGCACTGGTCCCAACCGCAAACAACGCACTGGCGTTGGGTTTTTCTGGCGAGTTGGGCAATATCGATGCCTATATTTCCGCCGTCAACCGTTTGCCAATGCTGACGCAAGACGAAGAGACTTCGCTTGCCCGTCGCTTGCGCGACAATAATGACCTTGCAGCTGCGCAAGGCTTGATCCTGTCGCATCTGCGCCTGGTGGTGTCGATTGCCCGCGGCTATCTTGGCTATGGCCTGCCGCATGCCGATTTGATCCAGGAGGGCAATATCGGCTTGATGAAAGCGGTCAAGCGCTTCGATCCCGACCAGGGCACACGGCTGGTTTCGTATGCCATGCACTGGATCAAGGCCGAGATGCATGAGTACATCCTGAAAAACTGGCGCCTGGTTAAGGTGGCAACGACGAAAGCACAGCGCAAGCTGTTTTTCAACCTGCGCAGCCACAAGACCGGCCTCGATTCCATGACGCCGACGCAAATCGAGGCACTTGCCAAGACGCTCAATGTCAAGCGCGAGGAAGTGATTGAAATGGAGATGCGTTTGTCGGGCCGCGACATTGCGCTCGAATCGCAATCGGACGATGAAGACGACAAGTTTTCACCGATTGCCTACCTCGCGTCGGACAACAGCGAACCGACCAGAGTGCTGGAGTCACAGCAGTTCGACCGTTTGCAGTCGGACGGCCTGGAGTCTGCACTGGGCAAGCTCGATGACCGTTCGCGCCGCATCGTCGAAGCACGCTGGCTGGCCAATGACGATGGCTCGGGTGCCACGCTGCATGAGCTGGCGGAAGAGTTCGGGGTTTCTGCCGAACGCATTCGCCAGATCGAGGCGGTGGCATTGAAAAAGATGAAGGGCTCGCTGGCCAGTTTCGTCTGAGGCAACTGCAGGCATCGGAAGCGATGCCGGCCTGGCGTCCGCGCTGCAAGCGTGGCACAGTTGCGCAAACGCTCAGGCGCTCAGGCGCTCAAGCGCTCAAGCGCCGGACAGCAGCAGCTTCAAGTCGTGCACGATCGGCTCCGGCCCTTGTGCATGGCGCACGAACAGCCGGATGCGGCCCTGTGGATCGAACACATAGCTGCCGGCCGTATGATCGATCGAATAGCTGCCCGGATCCTTGCCTGGCACCTTCTGGTAAAACACCTTGAATTCCCTGGCCACCTTGGCCGTCGCTGCAGCATCCCCGACCAAGCCAAGAAACGCCGGATCAAATGCCGGCACATAATGCGCCAGCATGTCGGGCGTATCACGCTGCGGATCGAGCGTGACGAACAGCACCTGGACGCTGGCTGCCTGCGGCCCGAGCGCCTGCATGACTGCCGCCATTTCCGCCATCGTGGTTGGGCAGACGTCAGGGCACTGCGTATAACCGAAGAACATCACCACGACCTTGCCCTTGAAATCGGCCAGCGTCCGTGCCCGGCCATTGTGATCGGTCAGCGCGAAATCCCTGGCATAGTCCAGTCCCGTGACATCGGTATTGCTGAATTGGCTCTTGGCAGGCGCCAAGACCATTTCGCGGCCATCGGCCGGGCGGCGTTCACAGGCTGCCAGGGCCAGCATGGAAACCAGCAGCATGACCGCGCAGCGCAGGTGTTTCATCGAGACAGGCATAAGGCAGTCGTCAAAAGGTGAGGTAGTGGTCGACCAGCAGCGCAGCAAACAGCAGCGCCAGATAGACAATTGAAAACGTGAACGTCTTGCGGGCAATGCGGTCACTGTAATGGCGATACACCTGCCACGAATACCAGAGGAACACCGCACCCAGCAGCATGGCGCTGATCAGATAGATCAGTCCGCTCATGCGCACGGCAAATGGCAGTGTCGTGGTGGCCACCAGCGCGATGGTATACAGCCAGACATGGAACTGGGTGAACTTCAGGCCATGCGTAATGGGCAGCATCGGCAAACCGGAGCGCGCATATTCATCGCGCCGGTACATCGCCAGCGCCCAGAAGTGCGGCGGCGTCCAGATGAAAATGATCAGCACCAGAATCCAGGCCTGGGTCGGCACATCATTGGCCACTGCTGCCCAGCCCAGCGCCGGCGGCATGGCGCCGGACAAGCCGCCAATGACGATGTTCTGCGGCGTGGCGGGCTTGAGGATGATGGTATAGATGACTGCATAGCCGACAAAGGTGGCAAACGTCAGCCACATGGTCAGCGGATTGACATACACAAACAGGATCCACATGCCGGCGCCCCCGACCAGGCTGGAAAACAGCAGCGTCTGCGGCACCGTGATCTCGCCTATTGCCATCGGCCGGCGCGCCGTACGCGCCATGCGTGCATCGATCTCGCGCTCGACCAGGCAGTTGACGGCAAAGGCAGCACCGGCGAGCAGCCAGATTCCTGCCGTTGCGGCAACCACCACGCGCCAGTCGGGAAATCCGGGAGTGGCGAGGAACATGCCGATGACCGCACAAAATACCGCCAGCTGCGTCACGCGCGGCTTGGTCAATGCCCAATATTGGGCAATGCGGTTTGGTGCCAGGGAATAGGAGGTCATGTAGAGACGTTCATCTGGTCGGCAATGCTGCGCTGCCGGTTTCCGGTGCAGGGGTTCGGTGGTCAACGATCCGGGTGCGGTAGTTTAACATGACCAGTATCAACACGAGCAGCGCACCGCCTGCGCTGTGCAGCACTGCCAACGCCAGCGGCCATTGCAGGAATACGCTGGCGATGCCGGTGCAGAACTGCAGCAGGATTGCCAGCAGCAAGCCCCGCCCCAGCTTTTCGAGTCCTGCGGTTTTCCAGGCCTTGCATCCCAGCCAGACTGCCGCAGCCGCCACCACGAAGGCAAACATGCGATGCGTCCAGTGGATCGCCGTGAGCGCCTCGAATGGCAGGTAGGCACCGTCGGCGGTCATGCCAAGCTGGCGCCACAGTGTGAAGCTGTGCTGGAAATCCATTGCCGGCAACAGCGTGCCCTGGCAAAGCGGAAAATCGGTGCATGCCATGGCGGCATAATTGGTGCTGACCCAGCCGCCCAGGGCAATCTGCATGACCAGCAAAGCCAGCAACAAGGTGGCTGGCTTGCGCAGGGCACGCGCAGTCGCGGCCACGGCCGGCTGGCTGCCTTCGCGTGCGGCGAGCCAGGCAAGGGTCGAGAGCAGCAGCATGGCCAGCAGGAGATGGATGGTGACAATGACCGGCTGCAGCTTGAAGGTCACCGTCCAGGCGCCAAATGCACCCTGCACGCAGAAAATCACCAGGATCACTGCTCCCAGCAGCGGTGAAGGCGGCAATGATGACTGCGGCAGCGGTGATTGTGGCAAAGGTGGTTGCAGCAGTGGCGAATGCTGCAGTGGTGGCTGCAGCAAAGAAGATTGCAGCAATGGTGATTGCTGCTGCGCCTGGTCTGGCTGCAAGGCAGCCGTCAAGCCGGGCACAGCTGCAGGGCGGCTGGCGCGGCCGGCACGCCAGCGCCGCCATGAAATGACCAGCAGCGCAATGATCAGCACGCCGACGCTGGTTGCGAGATAGCGATGAATCATTTCGATCCAGGCCTTGGCCACCGTCACCGGTCCGCTTGGCAACAGCGCTTCTGCCGCCGCGATATGGGCATGTGCCTGCAGCGGATTGGCATGGCCGTAGCAGCCTGGCCAGTCCGGACAGCCGAGGCCGGAATCGGTCAGGCGCGTGAAAGCGCCGAACATGATCAGATCGAAGGTCAGAAAGACCGTGATCCAGGCCAGCTTGCGAAACTTGTCGGCATCACTGGAGGCCCAGACCACGGCCAGCGGAATGAGCGCCAGCAGGATGCCGTTGATGGCCAGTTGCATCAGCATGGAAAATTCCTCATCCGATGGCCGAGGCCTTGAGCAATTTGCTCAAGTCTTTCTTGATCTTGTTGGGGTCGGCATCCTTGGGAAAACGCATCATCAAATTGCCCAGCGGATCGATCAGGTAGAGATGATCGGCGGCCGTGGTCCCGGGCGTGGCCGGCAGCCAGGCCTTGAGCAGTTCGGGCTTGACCCGCAGCAGCTGCGTGCCGTCGAACTGGCGCATGACCACCGTATCGAGAGGTGCGTCGTCCGTGATGAGCCAGACCCGTTCGATGCGTTCGCGCTCCTTTCCCTGGGCGGCACGCAGCTGGCGCATGTCGTACAGGCGTTTCTGGCAGGCTGCAGCACATTCGCCGCCATTGACCTGCACCATCAGCCACTTGCCTTTGAAGGTGTCGAGCGCCAGGGGTTTGCCATCCAGGCCGCTGCTGCCGAGCGCTGGAATCGGATACAGGCGCGGATCGAGCAGATCGCCGTAATTAGTGCGGCCCTGGGGCTTGATCACATAGTAGGTGAAATACGACCCCAGCAAGGGGAACGCGCAAACCAGAATGATGAGGAACAACCGCCAGCGGCCCTGGCGCTGGCGGCCGGCATCGGGCAGTGCCGACGCGCTCGCTGGATGGTTCGATGCGCTGCGGCTGGCAGTGCTGCCGGCGCCTTCACTGCCCGTTGGCCCTGCTGGCTGGTTTGTTGGTTGCACGGCGAAATCCTGTCACGACAAAAAAAAGAAAAGCGGTCGCGGCCAGCGCGTACCACTGAAAAGCATACCCGTAATGGCGCTCGACGCCACTCGATGGCCGCGGCCAGTCGCGCACCAGGCCGTCGCCATTGTCCGACGATTGTTCGATGACAAAGTCCTCGACACCCAAACCGGACACCTTGCCGAATTCTGCGCTTTCCAGGTTCTGTACAAAGGCACCCGGCACCAGCGGGGCTGCATGCCCCAGCTGCAGCAGCCTTCCGGCATTGCGCCTGACCATGCCTGCAAGGGTGACCTCGCCGGCAGGCGCGGCAATGTCTGGCAGGCGCGTGCGTTCATTGGCGTCGCGCGCAATCCAGCCGCGCTCCACCAGTACATGGCGGGCCGATCCTGCCAGCCTGAACGGCGTGACGACCACCACACCGGCAGCGCCGCGGTAAGGGCGGTTGTCCAGGTACATGGTCCACTGTGGCACGAATTCGCCGCGCAAGACCACGTGCCGGTATTCCAGCTCATCGATATGCTGGCCGCTGGCGCGCAGCGCCAGAACCGGTGCCGTCTCGCGTGCCGACAGACGCCGTTCGATCGCGGTTTTTTCAGCCGCACGGCGCAGTTGCCACTGGCCCAGCGCCACGCCAAGACTCACCACCAGCAGCATCGCAATCAATGGCACTAGGCGAAAACGAAAGGAAATCGGCATTACAATAAGACCATGAAAATAATCGTCGCCATTGGCTTCATCCTGATCCTGGCCAGCCTTGGCTCAGCGCTGGTATTTCTGATGCGCGACAAGGGCAGGAGCAACCGCACCGTGCAGGCCCTGGCCATACGCGTGGGCTTGTCGATCACCTTGTTCATTTTGCTGCTGATGAGCTACAAGCTGGGCTGGATACAGCCAACCGGCTTGCGTTGACGACGGGCTGCGGGTGCCCACACCCGTCCTTTGTCAGCCCGCCAGGCAGCCAGAATTGTACTCTTGATGGGAATTTGCGCTGGCAACAGGAAGCCGCCCGGTTCAAGGAAAGCGGGGACTGCAGCCGTGGCGCCGGAGCAGGCGCCAGCAAAGCGGGCGGCGCACTGGCCGCCCGGGACTGCTGCGGGTTACGGTGTTACAGCCAGTAGACCACCACGTAAAGTCCCAGCCACACCACATCGACAAAATGCCAATACCAGGCCGCTCCCTCGAAACCGAAGTGATGCTCCGGTGTGAAATGCCCCTTCAATACCCGGTACAGAATCACCGACAGCATGATGGCACCCAGCGTCACATGGAAACCGTGGAAGCCGGTCAGCATGAAGAAGGTCGAACCATAGATGCCGGAAGTGAGCTTCAGGTTCAGCTCGCTGTAGGCATGCATGTACTCATAGGCCTGGAAGCCCATGAACACCGCGCCCAGCAGGATGGTGGCAGCCAGCCAGAAAGCGGTCTTGCCACGGTGGCCGGCGCGCAGCGCATGGTGTGAAATCGTCAGCGTGACACCGGAGAGGAGCAGCAATGCGGTATTGATGGTCGGGATGGGGAACGGTCCCATGGTCGAGAATTTCTCGATGGTGCCGGCTGGCCCGGTATTGCCCCAGGTAGCGCCAAAGTCGGGCCAGAGGATCTTGTTGTCCAGGTCGCCCAGCCAGGGCATGCTGATCGAGCGGGCATAGAACAGCGTGCCGAAAAAACCGGCAAAGAACATCACCTCGGAAAAAATGAACCAGCCCATGGCCCAGCGGTAGGACACGTCGACGCGCGCGCCATACAGGCCGCGTTCGGATTCACCGATGGCCTGGCCAAACCATTTGTACAGGATGACACAGGTCAGGAAGATGCCAAGCAGGTTGGCTGCCATGCCGATGTGGCTGCCATTGACCCAGGCGGCTGCGCCCAGCATGGTCAGCAGCATGCAGGCGCCGGTCATGACTGGCCAGCTCGACGGTCCCGGCACGAAGTAGTACGGCGCCTTGTCCGTTGCGTGGGTGGATACGGCTGTGGCGCCAGCGTGTTGAGCACTCATTTGCATCTCCAAGATTCGATCTGATTTTTTTGACTTCACTTACCTGCCACCGTACTGCCGATTTGCTGCATCCTTGCTACCTGCCGTATTGCCTTGTTTGCGGTTTTCCAGCCAAGGCCGCGATTTCCCGGCTGCATGTTCACCTGCATTGTCAATGCGGCACCACCAGCCGCACGATGGTCAGCAGCACGAGGATGAACAGCAGCGCACCCAGCAAGCCGGCGATGATGACAAACACCGGATTGAGCTGGGCACTGTCCTGTTCATAATCGCTATGTTTGCGCACGCCAAAGAACGACCAGAACACCGCCTTCATGGTCGCCACGAACGACAGCTTGCGCCGCCGCGGCGGTATCACGGGCGCGTCGCTGCCAATGGCGCCCTGGTCCTGGCCATCGCGTGCGGCTGCGGCCATGTCCTCTTGCTGCTGTCGTGGCTCTCCTGTCATGACCTTACCTCAGCTGCGGGTGCCGGCCGGCGCGATGGCTGCCGCGCCGCCGACCTCGAAGAAGGTGTAGGACAGCGTGATCACCTTCACATCTTTCGGCAAGGCCGCATCGATATAGAACACGACCGGCATTTGCCTGGCCTGGTTCGGCAACAGCGTTTGCTGGGTAAAACAAAAACATTCGATCTTCTTGAAATGCTGCATCGCTTCTGCGGGCGCATAGCTGGGAATGGCTTGCGCTTCCACCTTGCGCGGCTGGGTATTGACCACTTCGTAGAGCACCGTTGCCATCTCGCCCGGATGCACCTGCATGCTGCTGATCACAGGGCGGAAACGCCACGGCCCATGGGCATTGGCATCGAACTCGACCGTGATGGTGCGGCTCTTGTCGACCTGGGTATTGGCAAGCGGCTCGACAGTGCCATCCTTGGGGGTGAGCAGGTTGACGCCGGTGACTTCACAGATCAGACGATACACCGGAATCAGGGCATAGCCAAACCCGAACATCATGACGGCGATGACCAGCAGCTTGCCCAGCAATTGCTTGTTGAGCTTGCGGGTGAAACCATCAAGCTTGGGTGCGGGCACTGTCATCTCGGGCATTCATTTCAGTTGAACCAGATGCGTTTGACGAACACCGATAAAAAGAAGGCCAGCGCAATGGCGCCAAGGATCAGGCCAGTGCGCAGATTGTTGGGATTCCTGTTCATCGCCGGGCCGCTTACTTGACCAGCGGCGGGACTTCGAAGGTATGGAATGGCGCCGGACTTGGCACCGTCCACTCCAGTCCTTCGGCGCCTTCCCATGGCTTGTCGGCTGCTTTTTCACCGCCACGAATGGTGGGAATGATGACAAAGAACAGGAAGTACACCTGCGACAGGCCAAAGCCCAGGGCGCCGATCGAAGCAAGCATGTTGAAGTCGGTGAACTGGGCCGGGTAATCGGCATAGCGGCGCGGCATGCCGGCCAGTCCCAGGAAGTGCATCGGGAAGAAGGTGACGTTGAACCAGATCAGCGAATTCCAGAAGTGGAATTTGCCGCGCGACTCCTTGTACATGTGGCCAGTCCATTTCGGCGCCCAGTAGTAGAAGCCGGCAAACAGGGCAAACAGCGAACCGGCCACCAGCACATAGTGGAAATGGGCCACCACATAATAGGTATCCTGCATCTGGATATCGATGGGCGTGACCGCCAGGATCAGGCCGGTGAAGCCGCCAATCGTGAAGACGAAGATGAAGCCGATGGCAAACAGCATCGGCGTCTCGAAGGTCATCGAACCGCGCCACATGGTGGCGATCCAGTTGAACACTTTCACGCCGGTGGGCACGGCGATGAGCATGGTGGCGTACATGAAGAACAATTGGGCCGTCACCGGCATGCCGGTGGTAAACATGTGATGGGCCCAGACCATGAAGGAAAGGATGGCGATCGAGGACGTGGCGTAGACCATCGAGGCATAACCGAACAAGGTCTTGCGCGCGAAGGCCGGGATGATCTGTGAAATGATGCCGAACGCCGGCAGGATCATGATGTAGACCTCGGGGTGGCCGAAGAACCAGAAGATATGCTGGTACATCACCGGGTCGCCGCCGCCGGCGGCATTGAAGAACGAGGTGCCGAAATGGCGGTCGGTCAGCGTCATCGTGATGGCGCCGGCCAGCACCGGCATGACGGCGATGAGCAGGTAGGCGGTGATCAGCCAGGTCCAGCAGAACATCGGCATTTTCATCAATGTCATGCCGGGCGCGCGCATGTTGAGCACGGTGACGACAATGTTGATGGCGCCCATGATCGAGGAGGCACCCATGATGTGGATGGCAAAGATCGCCATGTCCATGCCTGGTCCCATCTGGGTCGACAGTGGCGCATACAGCGTCCAGCCTGCCGCCGTGGCGCCGCCCGGCACCCAGAACGACGTGATCAGCAGGATGGCCGCCGGCGGCAGCAGCCAGAACGAGAAATTGTTCATCCGTGCAAACGCCATGTCGGCAGCGCCGATCTGCAGCGGAATCATCCAGTTGGCGAAGCCGACGAAAGCCGGCATGATGGCGCCGAACACCATGATGATGCCGTGGATGGTGGTGAGCTGGTTGAAGAACTCGGGCTGGAACAACTGCAGGCCGGGCTGAAACAGCTCGGCGCGGATCAGCAGTGCCAGCACCCCGCCGGAGAGCAGCATGGTGAACGCAAACCACATGTAGAGCGTGCCGATGTCCTTGTGATTGGTGGCATACAACCAGCGCCGCCAGCCGTGCGGATGGTCATCATGTCCGCCGTGCGCCGCGTGGGCGTGCTCCCCCTCGGCATGACCATGGACATGGCCATGGTCCTGGACACGATCGATAACGGTTGTACTCATTTCGGCTCCTGATTGAATGCGGATGCGTCTTTGCCATCTCTGGTCGGCTGGTCCGCTGCAACCTCTGCTGCAGCGCACGGCCGTGTCTCTGTCTTGTTCTTGATTCTTGTCGCGACGTGCGGCTACTTGCGCGCCGCCAGCACTTCAGCCGGCTGCACGATGTTTTCCTGCGCCTTGTTCGACCAGCTGTTGCGTGTGTAGGTAATGGCGGCAGCAATGTCGGTATCGGACAGCACAGCCTTGAAGGTCGGCATGACATTCTTGCCATTCAATACCAGGTGGATCTGGTCGATGCGCGGACCATTGACAATGGCTGAGCCGTCGAGTGCCGGAAATGCGCCGGGCACGCCCTTGCCGGTGGCCTGGTGGCAGACTGCGCAATTGGCAAGGAAAACCTTTTCACCACGCACCTTCAATTCATCGATGGTCCATACCTTGGCCGGATCATCGGCCGCAGCCGCCATTTCCTTTTGCTTGGCATCGACCCAGATCTTGTAATCGGCTTCGCTGACCACATTGACCACGATCGGCATGAAGGCATGGTCCTTGCCGCACAGTTCGACGCACTGGCCGCGGTAGGTGCCGACCTTCTCGGCCTTGAACCAGGTATCGCGCACGAAGCCGGGAATGGCATCCTGCTTGACGCCGAATGCCGGCACGCCCCAGGCGTGAATGACGTCATTGGCAGTGGTGACGATGCGGATCTTGCGGTTGACCGGCACGACCACCGGATTGTCGACTTCGATCAGGTAGTTGTCATTCTTGACCTTGCTCGAATCGACCACCTGTTCATGCGGTGTCGACAGGGTGGAGAGGAAATTGATGCCCTGGCCCTGGCCCTTCAGATAGTCGTAGCCCCATTTCCACTGCATGCCGGTGGCCTTGATGGTGATGTCGGCATTCGAGGTATCCTTCATCGCCACCACGGTCTTGGTGGCCGGCAGCGCCATGATGATGACAATCAGAAAAGGCACGATGGTCCAGGCGATCTCGACCTTGGTGCTTTCGTGGAAACTGGCCGACTTGTGGCCCAGCGACTTGCGATGGCGCAGCATGGAATAGAACATGACGCCAAACACCACCACGAAGATCGCCAGGCAGACAAACATCATGACGGTATGCAGCCAGTAGATGTCATGCGCGATTTCAGTGACCGGCGCCTGGAAATTGAGTTGCCGCACCGCCGGCCCACCCTGGCTATCGACCACCGACCATGCCGGCAGGCCGGTGGCCAGAAGCGATGCACCAAGCATCAACGATTGAAGGCGCTTCGCATGTTTCATGTTTTCCTCAAATGCCCGAATTACAATTATTAGAATTCTGTACGTCTCGTCTGCCTCGCCTGCCTTGTTCGCCTGCATTGTGATCGACTACCCATCTTTCCTGCCCATGCGGTCTCCGTTCGCGTGGTGCGGCAGCGGTGCATGGCACCGCCTGCAGATGGTTTTACCGTGTTTTCATGAAGCCGTCGGCTTCGAGTGCGCCGTACGGCTGGATGACAGGAAGGCCGGTTGAGGGAAAAAACACCACCCTGGGACACGAAAAACCCGTGAAGTATAAGTCGGAACCAGCGTTATCATCAAGGAGAATAACAAAGCGTTCCGCGCGCCGGAATGCGGCACGACAGCATGCCGGCGCAGTGCCGCAGGTCTATCTTTTCGGTGGATCGAAGCGCACGATCGACTCGCCAGCGGCGGTCTTGCGCGCCTGCGGCCGAAAGGCGTGGCCATAAATGACTTCAAAGCTCAGCGCCAGCGTGCCATCGGCGCGCCGTGTGCGCTCCAGCTCTGCAATCACCCGCGCCCAGGCAGCCCTGCCGATGAGACCCTGGCGCCGTGTGGCCAGGGGATTCCCTCCCAGTGCGCGTACATCGGCCAGCATCTTTTGCGCCGAGGTGTAGGTGACGGTAATGGTTTCCATGTCCATGACAGGCGTTGCAAAACCGACATCGACCAGCATGTCGCCAAAGTCATGCATGTCGACAAACGGCAAGGTGTGCGGCGCAGCATCGAG